>NZ_CP047653.1 GCF_009906835.1 Aristophania vespae | reverse complement strand
GCGGGTCTAGGTGATAAAAGAGATATTGCTTTAAAATTAAGTCCTAAAATGGATGCTATTAAAGGGTATCAGGCTAATATTTCTTCTGTGCAAAATAGACTTTCAGTTTCTGCTAACTCTCTAAAACAGCTAACTGACCTGGCTCAAAACCTTAATAAAATGTTAATTCAGATGCAGACGATATCTGATACGGGTTCAGGTTCGGCTCATGGGACGGCTGTTACAGCACGCTCTGGTTTAGATATATTAAAACAAGCTCTTAATGCCACAGATGGTGTTGGTTATATTTTTTCTGGTGCTAACGAGCGAGCAAAAACCATTCCAAGCACTGAAAGTCTGGCTGACAGTAAACTTGCCAAAACTATTGCCGATTATGTGAATAATTTAACAGACGACAACGTTTCAGAGGTTATTGCTGCGGCAACAAAGGCTGCAGCAGACAATTCCTCTGATTTAACTGTTTTCAATCAGTCTATTTCAGTTTCAGCAAAAGAGGCATCTTCATTAAGAAAATCTGTCATTATTGGAGATAACGCACAATCTACGACCACTGGCGTTGTAGCGACAGAAGGTGATCAAGCATCAGATGATACAACAACTGGCTCACCTATTAGAGATCTGATGCGTGATATGATGATTGTTGCTAGCCTCTCTGATAAAACATTAGCCTCACCAGGGGTTTCTAAACTTGTTAATAAACTGCAACGCTCGGTAAAAGATACAGCTAACAAGTTGGTAAATTTAGAAACAACTAACGGCGCCCATCAAAATGACCTTAAAGCTCAGCAGGGAACCCTACAAAGCGTTGGTACAATGCTCACTACATATATGGGTGATACTATACAACCTGATATGGGAGCTCTATCAATTAAAACAAACGATTTAAAAGTTCAGTTAGAAGCATCTTTTCTTCTCATTAATAAAATGAAAAACCTAACTTTAGCTAACTACATTTAATATCTTACCTGGAATGGATATTCTCATCCATTCCAGGTAAATGTTAGTCACTATATTTTTGTTTTACCAATCGCCCTTAAATCTTTACAAAGGCGTTTGAGTGGTTGGGACCAATCGAACGGTTGTTCCTGCTGATATATAGTCATACTCTTATACCAAGGCGTATCTGTATGACCATATAACCAGCGCCAACATTGATCAAACCTAGATAGCATTAGAACTGGTTTACCCAAAGCAGCGGCTAAATGAGCTGTAGATGTATCTACAGCTACAACAACATCCAAATTTACGATAAACGCGGCTGTATCAGAAAAATCATGTAAATAATCTGTGTGATCAAGCAAACAAAACCCTTTAGGCGGATTATTAGCTTGCTGAGATTTCTCTCCTATTTGTAAGCTATAAAATATTGCATCAGGCACAGCCTGCGCCAAAGGAGCAAAGGTGCTTAAATCCGTTGAACGGCGTCTGTTAGCAAGTTCCGCAGCTTTAACTTCAGGATGAGGGGCACCGGCCCATACCAAACCTATTTTTAAACCACTTTGTTGAGGGAAATCGCGCTCATCATCTCTTAAACGGTGTTTCCAACTTTCTATTTTTTTCGGCTGTGCCTTTAAATAACCTTCAGCAAAAGGAATTGTTTTAATATCAGTTCCAAGAACGTAAGGAAGGCTTAATACCAAAATTTGATGATCATGCTCAGGAAGAGGCTTCGTTTCCTCTTTGAAGATTAAATTAGGAAATGAATAAGATAGTAAAGATAATAATTCTTTGCGTACTGTTGTAACAACTTCGGCGCCTAACTCTTCTATTTGTGGAATAAAACGACAAAATTGTATCATATCACCGAAACCACCTTCGGTTGAAATAATTACTTTTTTTCCGATTAAAGATTCACCTTTCCATGGTTTATCAGAAAAATAATGTTTTCTCTGCTCTTCACTCCAACGCCATTCATACTCACGAAAACCTTCTTTATAATTACCGGAGGCTAATAGAGATAATGCGTAATTTGATCTAGTCTGTTGATTATCAGGCTCAATCTCAATTGACATGCAATATAGTTGATGAGCTACATCAAAGTGACCTAAAGCAGAAATTGCCATAGCAAGATTACTCAAGGCTCCTGCATGATTAGGCGTCAAATCAAGACATTTTTGATAAGCCTTGATAGCGGCTCCGTAATTTTGTTGGAGTTGGTAGACATTCCCTAAATTTGACCAAGCGTGAGCAAGGCTGGGATCTAACTGGACAGCCCTATTTAAAACTTTTAAGGCACCTTCAAAATCACGTAAGTCGAGTAAGGCGGCCCCGTAATTACTTAATAAAATGGGGATATCAGGATATGTAATTAATGCTTTTTCATAAATATTAACGGCCTCACGTATATGACCATTTTTATGCAACGCAATAGCTTGTTCTATGTAATGAATATGTTGTTCGTTACAAACATCAACTGTTGTATCACTCATTAAGCAAAATACCCTGTAGGTTTAAAAAATATACCCCCAAAAGAAAAACGCTGCCACTAATAGTGGCAGCGCTCTTGTCACTTTTGTCCAACCAAAAAGTTGAACATTCCGTATTATTGGAATAGGGACAGAATGTTTTGTGACTGACCGTTAGCAATCGTAAGAGCTTTGATGCCCAGAGATTGTTTTGTTTGCAGAGATGTCAATTTTGCACTCTCAGCAGACATATCAGCGTCAACTAGTGAGCCAGAAGCATTTTGCAATGAGTTAGAAAGGTTTTTACCATATGTGCTCATTGTAGCAATGGTGATTTTGCTTGCACCAAGTGTAGATGTCACTGATGTCATTGATGAAACAGCAGCTTTAATTTTGTCAATAACAGCTGTTACAGATTTTTCATCAACGATACCATCTTTCATGGATACCGCAAGTGTGTTGTTAATAGCTGCACCGTTGGAACCTGCGCTGCTTCCTGTTGTCAGACCAAGAGCGTCTGTCATCACGTTAGCATTAGCTGCAGCACTACCAAGTGTTGTTTTTGCGCTGGTAAGAACCTGCATGTCACCTGTGGAACCAGTCAGGTAAGAGAAGTTCGTGCTGGAAATGCCGTAACCATCGCTGGAGCTCATAGCAAGCAGGTTAACGCCTTTAACTGTAGCGTTACGAGCAATTGTGTTAATTGTGCCAGCTAGACCTTGCAGCTTAGCATTAACAGAATCAAGAGAGTCTTTCTGAGTGCTGTTCTGAACCAGTGACTCAACTGCAGAACGGACATCATTTAATGTGCTAACGATCTGACCAGCAGCATTTAAGCTTGTGCTAACAATTTCAGAAGCATAGCTTAGGCCATCATTAACAGCTTCTTGACCTGCAACATCATTGTTAATCTGAGAAGAAATACCATAAGAAGCAGGGTTATCAGCTGCGCTGGAAACTTTTTTACCAGTTGCTACTGAGTTTTCAGCTTTCTCAAGATCACCTTGTGTTTGGTTTAATGTCTCAAGAGCGACCATTGCTGATCTGTTTGTGTTAATTGATAAGCTCATTTTATGCCTCAAGTTCTAAAAATTAAGAGTGCCTTTGAAGCAGCTCCTTACGTTACAAGGCTAATAAAACACCAGAATGCTACAAAAATATTAACAGCGTTTATATTATTTTTGGTAGAGTTGATTATTTTCTTGAGACGAGGAACACAAGCTAATCCTCTACTACTTTCATATAAGGCCTAGGTTCCCTTAGAGACTTGGGAGCAGACATATCAAGTTTGTCAGAAAATTTGGCCTTGGAAATTTCTTCCTCTGGAGGCAAATCTGTTATTTTTTGTGTAGGTGAAAGATTTTTAGCCGATGTTTGCAGCATGGGAGAAGATGATAAAGAAAATATATCCTCTGCGGGATTATCAGATGCTTCCGGGAAGTTTTCAAAAGGAGATGCAATATTTCCGACCGTGTCCAATTGAGCTGAAGCTAAGGATGACTCCAAAATCCTTAAAGTATGTTGTGCCTGTTTAATTGTCTCCAAAAGGGCTGCTTTATGCTTATCAGCTTCTGCTACATCACGTTCTAATTCTGCGCTAACTTCAGAGGCCATTTTCTGTAGATCTTGTAAATCTTCAGTAGCATTTCGCGCATATTCAACTAAGGCACTAAGTTTTTTGCCCCCTTTTGCAGACTCCTGTTGCATTGCTTCAAAAAGGCGGCCGGCATGCTCGGTGGATGAATCTAGATTTGCAACCATCTGGTTCAAAGCATTATAAGTCTCTTTGATCACAGAAAGACGCTTTACTATGGATCTAGAGCTAATAATTCCGGCTATAATGACCAGAATTAGAGCCAATTCAATAATAATCTGAAGATTTCCTAAAAGCATGATTTCCTGCATAACTTTTTAATATAAGGACCCGAATAATTTGTGTGCCTTATATTTATTGAGGGACAAATTGCTGACTTAACACGCCAAAATCTTCTATAGTTTTAAAGTCATCTGCTGGTGGAATGAGCCTCTGGTCAATACGCACAACCTGCGTATCCTTAATTTTACCTAAAGTTCCGTAAAACATTGGCTTACCATCACACTCCAACCTCACCCGATAAGGAGCTTCTTTTTTATGTGGTAGTTTTAGTACTGATCCTTTCTGTAAGGATAAAATTTTTGATAATGGAATAAAGGCTTCTTCAAACACTGTAGAAATAGTTACATTTGTTTCCATTATTTCTTTGATAAGGTGGTCTTCCCAAACTGAATCATGCCCGACACTTTCACCAAGAAACTGTTGGGAAAGTTTATCTCTTACAGGCTCTAATGTAGCATAAGGGATAACGACACTCAGGTTACCTCTTTGACCATTTATCTCTATACTAAATTGTGTTGCTATAACGGCATTAAGAGGCCGTGTGATAACAGCAAAATTGGCGCTTAGTTCAACACGTTCAAAAGATAGTGAAACATCTCCGACGGGAGAGAAAGCCTCTGACAAATCAGCTAGAACCAGCATAACTAATTTATCAATTAAAGTGCGTTCTAATGCAGTAGGCTGTCTATCATCGGAGGATTCACGTTGAAAGCTGCTTTGCCCTCCCATTAAGATATCAGTGATTACATAAGTTAAATCTGTATCCAAAACGAGGAGACCAAGGTTATTCCACTCTTTTGCTTTAAAAATAGCAAAAACCGTTTTTTTCGGTACATCGTCGATATAAGAGCCAAATCTCAAAGACTGCATACTTTTCAGCTCTACATCAACATCATCGTTTGTAAAACTACGTAAAGTAGATGTCCAAAATCTTATAAAACGGTCGAATATATTCTCAAGCATAGGCATACGCTCGTAAGCGACAAATCCTGTCTTGATAATACTTTCTAAACCACTTTCCTCCTGCAAGGGAGATACTGAAACACTTGATTCAGTAAGAGGATTTTCTAAAGGAGTTGGCTTTAAGGATGAATTCACATAATGCTCATCACCTGTATCGAGCTTTATATCTCCTGAATCAAGAGAAATATCTGGAGTAAACTGGTCTTCTTCATCCAACATTGAGCTAGCTGATCCGTTTTATTGGGTAAGTAATTCAGTGATATATATGTTTGTAACATTTAAAGGAGAGAGTGTTACCCGCAAACGTCTCAAAATAGTCTCCTTTAACCTATAGAAACCACTGCCATGTAATTCTTGTGGTCTTGTTTCGTGTAGATAAGTCTGGAAAACATCTTGCACTTTGGGAATTACTTCTTGAAGCGTAGCTGAATCATATCTTCCATCTATTTCTACGTTCGCCGCCATCTTGACATATACTGTATTGCCGTTTCCGCCATCCAAATTAGCTGTAACTGCCGGAATACCTAAAAGAAGATGTGAAGCTAAAAGGTTTTTTATTCTTTCTTCTTGTTCATGTGCTTGTTTATTTTTAGATGAAGAGAAGGGAAAAAAACCCTCTTCCCAGGAAAGGATACAGCCTCCACCAAACACAACACAACAAGCAGCACCTATGATTATAAGTCTTTTTTTTGTTATTTTTTTCTTTTTTGGATCATTATTAGTTAAAGATTGTCCATCTCCTGTCTCCTGAGACTCAAGATTGGAAGGGCTGTCATTCATCTACACATAGCTCCAGATCAACGTAATTCTTGTTTATCAGTCTCTTTTAATGATTAGAAACCTTCTTCTCAACGAAATAATTATCCAAACTTATTTCAAACATCGATAATTTAATCCATCACGACTTCTTCATCAAATTAGATATTTCATGCATTATCTAAACGTTTAGACGTCTGAACAATATTTAGTCCCCCGTAATAGGTAAACTTGACTCCTTCGTCACATAATTTGGAACGTCAAGATTATCTTTTTCTCTCGCTCCTAACGGCAAAAAAGCGTTCTCGTTTAAACGATAACCCATTCCCCAACTTGTTTTAAATGGTTCTATAATACCCCTTTTTCGCATTTTCTGTCGTATACGACAGACCATGACATCAATTGTTTTACTGGCAGGACGATTACCATCAGCATATAGTGCCGAAAGAATAACTGATTTGTTTAGTAAACTTCCACGACGCCTTGCCATTAAGGACACGACCTCATATTCAGCATGAGTAAGTAAAATGGGGTCGTTATCTAACAAAACTTCTTGAGTATCTTCTTTTACCGTCAAACGTCCAATTGTAATTATTTGGCTCGTTGTGCCATATCCCCTACCTCTACGAACAACTGCCTTGATACGAGCTAATAATTCTACAGGCTCTATTGTAATAGAGACGCAATCATCCGCTCCGGCCGAAATGACTTCGGCTGTGTCTATTGCTATCAGGTTGCGTGCTATAATTATTATAGGAATATCGAAACGGTTAGCCCTGATCATTCTAACCAAATAGGGATCAGGTTGTGTTTGCTGTATGATAACTATATCAGAAGAAAAATCACGGAGCATACTCAAAATTCCTTCACGTCCTGACATTCGTAAAAGGATATTACCTTCAGAAATAGCCATTGAGAGTGCTCTACACGGACGTCCGTCCGTATTTTTCTGCGTATCTCCTATGCAAATTAACCGCATATCTTTTTCTTCCTACTAGAAGAGAATTTTATTTCAAAAGCTTAATAGAGCCATAAGATATTGATGGTTTTGTCTTCTGCATCTTATAGCAAAGAGAATTTACTTTTTTCAAACAGAATTCATAATTGATTGATAGTGTTCTGAATTCAGAACACTACGCTAGGAATTTTTACAAAAGTGGTTGAGGAAAGAGTCCAAATGATTTTCCTCAGATGTTAGAACATATAACATGATATTTGCAACAAATTATAAATTAGTAGCAAAACAGGTTTAACATGATATTTTAAGTTATCTTTTTATGGGGATATTATGAACGGAACCAAGCTAAGAGAAATACGCGAAGATCTACGGTTAACTCAAAAAGAGCTACATGAGGCTATAATCTCCGCTTTAGGAGAGAAAAAATACGATAAAACAAGAATAAGTCACTGGGAAAATGATCGAGAGAAAATTCCCAAAGACGTTATTCAAATTATTAATAAGCTTATTGAAAAGCGCAAAGAGCAAGTTAAAGTCATCGCTTTTGCTAACCAAAAGGGTGGTGTAGGAAAAACAACAAGTGCTTTAAATATAGCAGCAGCACTTAAGAAAAATGGGCTCCGTGTTCTACTGATAGATCTTGATCCACAAGCATCTGCTTCGGATTGGATATTACGAGAAAAATCATTAGAGTGCTGGCGCAATGGAAAAACTATCTATCACGCATTACTAAAAGACACGCCTCTCAAAGAATGCATTATTCATAGTAATTGTTTCGAAGAACAGCTTTGCTCCTTTGATATGATCCCAAGTCATATACATTTATCTGAGGCAGATGGCCGTCGTGAGCCTGGGTTTGAACACTCATTGTCTGAAGCAATAGAGCATATAGCTAATGACTATGATTACATTATAATTGATGCACCCCCCAACTTAGGGCTTTTAACTTATATGGCCTTAGTTGCTGCTGATAAGGTCATTATCCCTGTGCAAACAGAGCCACCAGATGCAATGGGCGTAGCACTCCTTTTAGACACAGTCTCCAAAGTGCAAAGACGTTTAAATTCTAGGCTTAGAATTGCTGGAATATTGCCAACAAGGTATAACTCACGACAGGCCGTAGATAGAGAAGTGCTATATTTCTTAATACAATCAGTTAATCAAAAAGCGCCTGTCATTGAACCTATACCAGACAGTTTTGTATTTGGTAACGCCGCATATAATGGAAAAATTGCGATAGAAGCATCTCCCAAAACTAAAGCGGTTGGACCTTATATTCGTTTAGCTTCAGCCTTGGCGCAAGAAGAACCACTACCTTTAGCTTTGTTAAATTTTGTAGCTACAGAGGATGAAGATGAAGCCTCAAACTAGAAAAAAACGTAATTCTCCAATGCTCAAAAATATGAGTTCACGTTTTGACAGTATTGAGAGAGAATTAGTAGGCTATAATTCTAATTTACGTCATAGTTTTGAGATCGATATTAAAAATATATCGCCTGATCCTCAACAAGCACGAAAAAAATTCTCTCAACAGGAATTAAATGAACTTGCCGAGAGTTTAATTCAGTATGGTCAATTGTCTCCGATTTTAGTTCGTAAAGATGAGACAGTGGAAAAAGTCCAATGGATAATAGTTGCTGGAGAACGAAGGTGGCGCGCTGCGAAGTTGGCAAATATAAAATTTTTACTAGCTATTGAGCAGACCGCTGAGCCTGAGATTATTTCTTTGATAGAGAATTTGCAAAGAGAAAATTTATCGCCAATAGAAGAAGCTCGTGGACTTGCTAATCTTGCAAAAAATTATAAATTATCTCAACGTGAAATTGCGAAAAAGATAGGTAAAAGCGCTTCGGAAGTTAACGGATTATTATTAGTCTCGCGTTTGCCTGAATTCTTTCAGGAAGGTGTTCTGAATTCAGAACACTCTTTATCTCGTAATCTTCTTATTGAGTTAGCTCGCTTTCCAGAGCATCACGAAAAAGAGTTGCTTCTGGATAAAGCTTTAGCAGGACAATTAACTATTAACGAAATTAGGAAAAAGCTTGATAGCATTAAAAAGTTTAATCATAAGCAAATGGTTAATGATACATCACATATTAGTAGGGACCTTAGGGCATCAAAACTAATAAAAAATATTTACAAGTCGTTTAAAGAATTAGAGACATTAAAGTTAGAATCTCAGGAGCTTAATGATTTACGAAACATAGAAACCCTGCTGAAGAGCATGATAAATTAATATAAGTTTTTAATTTGGACTTTTCCCACACTATTTAGAAATTCGTTTTTCAGGTACGGGTGGTGGGGACGGATAGAGCGTTATACCCGTTTTCTCATCGAGAGAAACATGAGCTTCCGGGTAAACAGCTAATGCAACTTTTAGGGGTGCAATAATATCTTTTTTAAAAAATCTCAGCTCTTTATATTCTGGACCGAACTGATTTTTTAAACTGTACCAAGATATACTTAATGGTTCATTTAAGACATGCAGACGATATGCTAACCATATATAAATATCAATGGCTTTTGATTTATTAGCAATTTGTCTAATTGCGACTTCTCTCAATGGTAAGGGATGTTGTATGAGGCTATCGTAAAATCCTTCATCGAGACGAACTATCTCTCTCCAAAATGAATTTTGATGAATATTCTCCGTTGTTAACGGCATTATTGCATCTCTTACAAAAGCGCTGTTTGTAATTAATTCTGCATTTCCATTTAATTGAGTAAAGGTCAGGCGACAACGACTTATTCTGTTAGCTTGATCACGAACAGATCTGTAGGTTTTCCCACCTACAGAAATGCCCATGGCTTTGAGCCAGGCATTCATACTTGCGCCTAATTCTATTTCACGGGATTTAGTTCTGATAGCCTGTGTTTGAAGGTATAATAAAATTAGACGTGCCATACTACCGAATGGTATGCCAACTGGGCAGTTATTATGGTCAAGACCGCTTTCTACTAAAAGTCTAATGTTACCGCCTTCTCTTCTCCATATTGGTTCTTTGATTTTTTTGTGTGGTAAGGAAGCCATTGCAAATCCAGCATGCGCAATTCCAATAGCTTGTTCTTCATCGGATATAACTTCATAGGCAGCTTCAACACATGTGCGTTGAAGTTTTGTCTCAAGCATTGCTTGTCGACGCATTTCTTCAATACCAAAATGGTCAATTAATGTGTGAATCTCTGCCATAATCAGTAGTAAAATCACTGATAAGCGATT
This sequence comes from Aristophania vespae, assembly GCF_009906835.1. Lineage (NCBI taxonomy): Bacteria > Pseudomonadati > Pseudomonadota > Alphaproteobacteria > Acetobacterales > Acetobacteraceae > Aristophania > Aristophania vespae. The sequence continues at coordinate 43,314 of NZ_CP047653.1, read as the reverse complement.
GTGTCAATTTGGACTTTTCCCACTTTCGTTATCCACAATATTGTGTTGGACTCTTCCCTCAATAATTTGGACTTTTCCCTCGCTACCTATTAGTTATTATTAGTTATTATTATTAGTTATATGAGGAAAGAGTCCAGTGGATAACCCCAATATTGAGGGAAGAGTCCAAATTATTGAGGGAAGAGTCCAGTGGATATTTTTATATGTTGTGTATAATTTTCATGTGAGGAAAGAGTCCAATAAGCCTGAAATTCACAAAATTAAAATATTATTAATTTTTAAAAACTACGCCTTGAATTTGTGGTATTAGAAAAAAAGATTTTTTATATAACTTCTTAATAGCGTTAATCTTAAATAAAAGAAATTTAAAAAACATTTTAGCGTGAATTACGAATCGTAATGATAACACCACTTGGCAAAAGAAATTTTAAAATAATTTAACTAGGTATTTGTAGAAAAAATAATGATTTTAATCATTATTTCTTACTCTAAATAGAATGATAACGTTTTATATATAGTAGTATTAATAGTATAAATTAAATAAATAAAATTAATATATATATTATACTTAACATTAACTTCATCTAATAAATATTAAAATAATTGCTTAATGTCTAATATATTATAACTTAATGGACATAAAAAATTGATGCCAATTTAGTGTCTTTTAAGTCGGTTTTCAGATATAATAGACGTTCCTTGTCCGGTATTCGATTTAGGATACAATTTTATGCGACTTTTTGGTTATGCACGTGTCTCTACCAGCCAGCAATCACTCGACATTCAAATCAGGATGCTCAGAGATGCAGGTGTAAGAGCGAACCGTATCTTTGCTGATAAGGCATCTGGGAGCTCCACAGACAGAAAAGGTCTTGATCTGTTGCGTATCAAGGTGGAAGAAGGTGATGTAATTTTAGTAAAAAAACTTGACAGACTTGGCCGCGATACTGCTGATATGATCCAGTTAATAAAAGAATTTGATGCTCAGGGGGTAGCTGTCAGATTTATTGACGATGGGATCAGCACTGACGGCGAAATGGGAAAAATGGTGGTGACTATCCTATCGGCCGTTGCGCAGGCAGAGCGTCGGCGGATCCTAGAGCGTACGAATGAAGGTAGGGTAGAGGCAAAGCTCAAGGGCGTCCGTTTTGGTCGGAAGCGCACCATTAATAGAAATAATGTAAGAGCGCTTTATGACAATGGGACAGGTGCCACACAAATTGCTCGACAACTCGGTATTGCTCGTTCCACAGTATATAAAATACTTGAAGACACGAAGGCTGTGCAAGACAATTAAGCCTTCTTAAAGTAAATTTTTGTCTGTTGAATAGTAAGTTCTAATATAAGTTTTTTTCATTATAATGGTTTTACATAAAATTTTATTATATATGTTCTTTCTGTTATGAAAAATCTATTTTTCACTAATTAAAATAGAGATTCAAATTTTTCAAAAATGAATTGGAGTGAACTATTGCTATTTTGGCTCTGGCCCTCCCATCAAGGTTTTGAATATAAAGTCAAAAGACATCTCTTGGCTGGAAATATGCTGATTATGTTGTCAATAAGCGAGCTTTTACGATCATATATTCTTACAATTTTTAATTGTAAAAAGTGATCTTTGTATAAGATTAACCTACTTTATCCGCGATTTTTGTCAGTCAGTTTAATCGCTTGAAATCGTTAAAGAGACAAAGAAGCTCAAAAAACTGCGGATCTATTTTAGTTATATTCCTTATTTTAGCCTAGTGTATTAAAAATAAATGGCAATATTTATTATAAAATATTTTATAATAGTATAGATATATCGCAAATAAAGGGAAATAACGTCTATATGCTATTTACTTCCGGGTGTTTCTTATTTTAACTTTCTGGTACCAATAAGGTATTGAGTTAAAATATTGGCTCTATCAGGTAACATTCCTCCAATTACAGCTGACACTTTACGGGGTGTCATATGTTGTGCAACTGGAACTAGAACACGCATGTCAAGGACGTTAAACACAGCTGCCGCATCACGAGGCGGCATTTGTTCGTAAACATGGGCTAGTCGTTCGATTTCTTGTTCAGCAGCCTTTTTCTTTTTCTCTTCATATTTGGAAAGCTCTGCTGTTTTCTTTTTTAGTTCTTGAATCTGACCGTTAATAGCTATTTTCTCTTGTTCAAGATTTTTTTTCTGTTTATCGAAAACCTCATTGTGGGTAGCTGTCTGAAATTCACGCTCTTTGATGGTGTTTTTAAGAGCTTGCTCAGCATCTTTTGTCAGAGGATCGGTAATTAAAATTTCTTCCTGAGTAGGGTTTTCCTCTTTTTCCTTGATTTTAGGCTGTTTTTTATGAGTAGCCTTTTTCAGGACTTTCCAACCCAAATCCTTTTCAGTCAAAGTATGACTTCTTGATGATGGATCGATTTTTTGTTCAGGTGCTTTTTCGGGATTGCTTTTATTAAGGTGGTTCTCAATTTGTGCAGCTACAGAGTGCAGACTAAGAGCTAACAAAACAAGCATCAGGCAAATTGAAATATTTGCAACTTTGCTCAAAGAGAGACCGCTAATCTTCACGTCTAAAGAACTTCCTTAAAAAAATAAAAATCTCAAAATTGAACGTTTTACGAATGATATAAAGGAACTCTATCCTTTCATTATATTGATTGCTCGTGTCAGCATAGAACGACTAATTTGCATGGTGTTAAGGTTAGCCTCATAAGCATGTTGCGCATCATGAGAGTCCATGATTTCTATCATGGGATTAACATTGGGCATTTTGACATAACCCTGTGCATTCGCAGCTGGGTGTGCAGGATCGTAATGCATTTGAAAGTCGGATTTATCATACCCAATTTCTTTGACTTTCACACTCGAAACGCCACTTTTGCGGTCGAGTTCTTCCTTAAAAGTAATTGTTTTGCGTCGGTAAGGATCTGCCCCAGGTGCTGATCCCGTCGTGTCAGAATTTGCCAGATTTTCAGCTGCAATACGTAGTCTCGCAGCTTGTGATTGCATACCGCTAGCAGAAATACCTATGATGTTAGAAAAATCCATGAGACTCTCTTTTATGCTATTTCAAATCAGGTGCTGCTGGAGCTGCCCAAGGCCATACTGTACATACTCATATAACGACCATAAACAGTTGTTGCAAAACGATGTTGGTCATTTGTTGCAGCAATTTTAACAAGCTCGTCTTCTAGAGACACTTGATTACCATTTAAAGATGCTAATGTTCCAGTTTTATAAGAACGTACTGTGTCTTCGCCTTCCCCGAGATGATTAGGGTGTGTCCGAGTAAGAGTGACCGGATGGTGCGTACTTAGGAGGTCCTGAAAAGATGTAATGTCTTTCGGCTTATAGTCCGGTGTATTAGCATTAGCAACATTGCCGGCTAATACTGATTCACGTCTCTGTAACCAGCTCATACGTCTTTCTGCTAGATGCAAAAGATCTGTACCGCTACCATTTTGGGTTATTGGATTAGTTATGTTGGACATTTACACTCTCTATTCATTATTCTCAAAAATACCTTATTATTTAGGTGACACGAGAAGATTAAATATATGATCAGTATCGTTGTCGAATTTCCTATTGTCGATCTTTTTTATAAGCCAGTTTATTGTTGCTGTGTCTTTGGCTCGTGAAGCATCGGAAGCAAGGCGTAGTGCCAGTAATTGTTGGCTGTGTGTCAAATTGCCCTTATCAGGAATTAAATTCTCTGCCATTTGGCGAACATTCTGCACTGCAAGAGGCCATTCACCGCGGTCTTCATAAATTTTAGCACGTAAGTTAGCCGCAGAAATATCACTATCACCATTTAAAAGGTAGAGAGCTACTTCTGGTTTTCCAGAAGATATGGCGATTTGTGCTATAATACGGTTTCTTTTTGCGGTCTCTGACTTTGGCAAAGAAGTATTATCTGAATTTTCTAAAATATGTGAAGCATCATCTAATTTTCCTCTTTGTAAATAAGAGGTGGCCAGTACGTTCGTTGCTTCAGCTTTTTTTACAGCTGTATTCATCATGGGGACGGCCAAAGAGAATACTTCTGAAGCCTCGTCCAGTAAACCTAGTGTGGAAAGCATTTTTCCATAAGCTATTAAAAGATCTCCCTTGTCTGGACCAGCTGGCAATTCAGGAAGATGAGCCCTTAATATGGCAGCTTTATGCAATATTAAGTTATTTAGATCATTAGGGTCGTGAGACGTATTTTCTGGTAACCGTGCAATATTAGTCAAAATATGGTGTAGCATCGGTGTATAACGCTGATCTGCTTTCTGAGATGTAAGATGCTTTACAGTATCTAGCGCAGAAAGTGCATTTTCCCATTGATTATCCCGCATATAAGCATCCGCTTGTAATATGCGCACAATACCTTCACGCTTAGCAAGACGTGCATCAGGTAAAAGCAAAGAGAACTTTTTAACAGCCTCGCTTGGTTTTAGTTTGTTATTGCTGAAATCTGAAGAAATTTTAGCCTCACGGGCTTTTTCAGCTATAATAGGGTCTTGATTGTTAAATAACTTAGTCAGAGCCTTTTCGGCTGCATCTGTTTTCCCTATCCGAAGATCACGTAAAGCACGTGCCAAAGAAAAATTATCCTCATCGGGTAGGCTGTCGAGAGCTTTCATATCCTCCAATGTTCCATAACGTGCGATTTGCTCACTGGCCATTGGAAGAATAAGAGGTCGTAGGCTGTCAGGGTAACTCAGAAGACGCTGGAAATCGTTAGCAATAAGATGAGCAGCTTCAGCATTATTTTTGCCTATTGCTGCGTAATAGAGTCCTTTCCAGAGTTGTGTAGCGCGCAGATCATTTTCCGGCCACTGGGCGTCAAGAAGATTAGCTTCGTCTATATCACCATTGAGCAATGATATTGCACCCAAAAAGAACCGTATGTCTGGTCGAAAAGCTTCTTCAGGGTCGTCGTCAAGAGCTACAGAAATAATAGAACGAGCATTAAGAAAATCACCTACATTAAAGGCAGCTTTTGCCGCTTCAAAGCGTTTCTCAAATCGTTCTTGTGGAACTGAATCTGCGGCTTCTAATAGCGCATTATGATATCTTGTTTCAGCATCTTTTACAGGTAAGTGTCTTAGCCCCAACCATTTAAGATCAACGTCATTGGCATAAACAGCCTGATCAATGTCTGGTAGGATCTCTCCACCTAAATTAAGTAAAGCCCCATTTTCTGTACGACGCATTTCTATATTTTGGGTTGGAGTATGATCAGCAACAACTACACCTTCAAGTGATGGCCATACATCGTAATGGTCACCATGGCGCAAGGATAATATACCCCCATCGTCAAACGCAGATGTAGCGATCAGTAATTTTTCTTTAGAGACAGGGTCCTTGATAGAGAAAATTCGACCAGGTTTTCTCATGGGAAATAAAAGACCGGCAGATGTAATTCTTGGCGCTATTTCGTGTCTATCACTGTAAGGGTTTCCAGGAGGGGTGTGTCCCCCAGTACCCAGCCTTCACTCTGTTGGGATAGAAAGAGCCGCCTTGTATCTGGAAGTGGTATTGTGACAATTGTAACTTGGGGTAGAGATGTGACTGTCAGATTAGAAAAAATACCATCCCCGCGTAAAGCCGAAATATCCATAGGATGAGCATTATCTATAACGAAAACAAATTTGTTTCCGCTCTGGTAGGCTGCAATTCCCATGTCCTCGGAAACTGGAATAAGAATACGATGACGTGATGTCGTTGTGGGCGGAGGAGTGACTGAATTAGAGTGCAGATTTTCTTTTATCTTTGAAGGATTTTTATCTTGTTGTTTCTTATTTTCCGATTGGGGCAATTTCATAGATTGGCGTGATTTTCCCACACCAATCACGTGCGCATTCCAGCCTTTAGGAAGGCCATTTAGTAGCCGATCTGTTTCAGATGATGAATTATTCTTAGTAGTGGTTTTCGGTGAAGAGGGCTTTATTGTGGCGCCTTCAGACCATGCTGGCGCAGTATTAAAAAAACATGAAATAAGCAAAACATACTTAAAACGCACGAAAAATTTTTGTCCGTTCCACTCATATTTTTTGTTTAAAAAGCCGGATAAAACCTCATTATGAGTAGGCGGCATTAATGTATCATCTCCATGGCATAATAAAATGATCTTATGCGTGCTATAACAATATTCAAAAAGTTAAAGCAAATTCTGTTTTTTACGAATGAAATTTGTAATAAAATTAAGCCAAAAGGTTAATAAGGTTTTTGGCAATTAAATGTTTTTTCGTATGTCGTGCGGTAAGAACAATCTGACCTATAACAAAAGCATTTGACATGATAACCTCCAGAAATTGCTATCAATCATATAGTAATGAGCGAATTTCAAAATAAACCATGCATTACATCAGTCCAAGCTCTTTTGCGGATTTAAAATTTAATATGACAAAAAAGCGAATGTTTTTGACGGAAAACTGACTGGCTTTTAATCGTTTTACATATTAGATAGTATTATCTCTTTCATAAATTGCGCTTGTCAATCTGCGGTTCAGCCTAAAAAAGGATTTTTTAGACCATGGCAATTACCGGAACGTCTTTTCTATCTGCTCAAGGTTTTGATGCTGCTAGTGCTTATAATAATGCGCAAAACCTTAAAGAAACTGTATCTCCCAAAGAACTCAGTTCTGATGGAGACTTAAAAACGAACCAAAGTAATGTTAATGCCGTGACTAGTTTTAGTCAGGTGCTTAACAATGCTATTCATGGTGCTATTGACACGGGTAAAGTAGCGGAAACCCAGACTGCCGAAGCCCTTTCAGGCAGGGGAAATATTTCTGATGTTGTTGCTTCTGTTGAGGAAGCAAAACTTACACTTCAAACCGTTACAACATTACGAGATAAGTTCGTTAATGCTTATCAAGAAGTAATGCGTATGGCTGTTTAAGAGTATTTTCTTGTGCATAGTACTGTAGACATTCAAGAAGTTCTAAGACAAACGCTTATTGTAGCGGTTAAGTTAGGCGCTCCTTCTTTGCTTGCCTCTCTTTTTGCAGGACTTTGCGTTTCTCTATTTCAAGCTATGACACAAGTTAACGAAGCCACTTTATCTTTTGTCCCAAAATTTACTGCTGCGATGTTAACCTTAATTTTCACAGCATCTTTTATGTCCTCTATCCTTCATGCTTATGCTCAAATGATTTTCGATCAAATTATTAGGGTTGGAGGATCTTAATTGTCCTCATTCTCTGATTTCTTTGGTTCGCCGAATCTGGGAGATCCTAACGGCTCAATAGCTGTTCTTGTCGGTACGTTTCTAATTGTTTTATGTCGTGTCAGTGCTATTGTCATGACATCCCCTGGCATAGGGGAGGCATCTTCTCCTATGCGTATTCGGGCAGGTTTAGCACTAGCTGTGACTGTGACGCTTTTGCCTGTAGTTCAAGATAGCCTCATCGCCGTATCGGGTGAGGCCTTACGTATGCCTTCTATGGCGGTAGCTATAGTTGCTGAAGAATTATTATGTGGCATCTTTATTGGCTCACTTGCTCGTCTTATTGGATTTTCTTTAATTATAGCTGGCCAGATGATTTCTTTATTCACTGGACTGGCAAGTATTATTCAGAGTGATGCTGAATTAGGAGCTTCTAGCACTGCTATCGCACATTTAATGAATATGTTGTTTCCGGTTTTATTTTTTGTGACAGGTTTATATATATTGCCGCTTATGGCTATTTCGGGTTCTTATACACTTTTTCCGGCAGGTCATATCACTGGCTTGATGGTCGGAGATATGGCTATGAGTGTAACAAAGACGGTCTCAGAGACTTTTCGGATTGCCATGCAATTGGCATCCCCGTTCGTTTTAGTGGGTACATTATGGCCAGCTATGCTTGGTGTTCTTAATAGATTAATGCCTGCTATACAAGTTTATGCTATAGCCATGCCTGCTCAAATATTAGGCGGAATATTTTTGTTAGCGCTCCTTATTCAAGTAATAACAGGTACTTGGGTTGAGAGAATAGAAGGATTGCTAATAGGTTTGCCCGGTATAGTGTCGTCTGTTCCTAAAGTACCTTAAAATTACGAGTAAAAATTATGGCTGAAGAAGGCGGTGGAGGTGGTGAGAAATCTCAGGCACCGACCCCACATAAAATACAGAAAGCTCGTGAGGAAGGGAATGTCGCACAATCTAGAGAAATTTTATTATTAGTATCATTAGGAACTTTTCTTCTTATATTTGTTTTGACAATTGCAGATGCAACGAAACAGTTTCTTGTTTCAATGCAACAACTTATTTCACAGTTCTGGACTATACAAGACGATCCCGTCAGTATATATCGCCTCGCACGGCAAGCGCTAAATAACGGACTTGCAATTGCAATCCCTTTTATGGTCGTTGGTGCTGCTACTGTAATATTTTTCGGTATGTTACAAACGGGTTTTTTGTTTAGACCTCAAGCCCTCAAAATAGATCCAAAGCGTTTATCTCCTTTAAAAGGAATTAAACGTATATTCAGCCTGAATAATATTATCGAGTTACTTAAAAATATATTTAAATTTTCTGCTTTTGCACTAGTTCTTTATGGTGTTGCTTATAAAGCAATTGACATATCACCACAGACAGAACGTTGGACATCTTTTCAACTGATACGCCAAGTAGGTAATTGGTTTGTTTATGCTACATCCCTTATTTTGCTTGTTCAATGTGTCATTACCGTACTGGATGAAGTTTGGTCGAGATACAGACATTTTTCTAAGTTGAAGATGAGTCTGCAAGAAGTTAAAGACGAATTAAAACAAACAGAGGGTGATCCAGCAATAAAATCGAGGATTAGGCAAATAAGAGTAAGAAGATCCAGACAAAGAATGATGAATTCTGTTAAGGAATCTACAGTTATTATTGTAAACCCAACTCACTATTCTGTAGCACTTCGTTATGACAGTTCTTCAGGAACAGCGCCGCAGCTTGTCGCTAAAGGAGTTGATGATTTAGCATTTCGTATCAGAGACGTTGCTAAAGAAGCGAAAGTACCTATTATTTCCAATCCACCCTTAGCGCGTGCTCTTTATAAACTCCCACTCGAAACAGAAATACCAGAGGAGTTTTGGAAGCCAGTAGCAGCGATTATAGCCTATATCATCAAACTAAAAACACCTGGGTCACGTTCAGGAACAAATTAGTTTTTCCATAATTATCGCTTATCTTATGATAAGGTCGGTATGGACTAAAAAGATGTCTGTTGCCTTTCCTTAATAATTATTTTAAGATTCGATTTCGTAAAACTGTTGATATTTTGCAATTCCAAAGTGATTTAAGGATGAAACGTTATGGCTGGTGTTTTTAATGCACTCACGACCGCTGTTAGTGGCATTAACGCCCAGGCTGATGCCTTTATAAATTTGAGTAACAATATAGCAAATAGCCAAACTACAGGGTATAAAGCGGACACAACATCTTTCCAGGACCACGTTTCTGGTAGTGGAATTGCAGGGAAAGCTACTTCGAATACTGTTTCCGCAACTACCGTTCAGCATGTAGATAATGACGGGGATTCCGCTAACAGTACTAATTCCATGGCAATGAAGCTCAGTGGCAACGGCATGTTTGTTGTTTCTAAGCCTTCTGGCTCTGCCAGTGCCAATGAAGTGGTCTTTTCTAGCCAAAAATACTATACTCGTAACGGTGATTTTACGATCGACAAAAATGGTTACATAGTTAACACGTCTGGATATTATCTTGACGGTTTTTCTGTTGATGACAATGGCGTCCTAACTAATTCTTTAGGGCCACTACGTATTCATAACGTCGAATTCCATCCGACACAAACACATACGGTTACGCAGCAGGCTGTTGTCGGTAAAGTTCCTACCGATATGGCTAATTACAAGCCAGAAGACGCACAAACTTACACGACACCATCAACTACCGTCTATGATAGCAATCATAATCCTCACAATATTGCAGCAAAATGGACACAAAGTGAGAGCAATCCATTAGTTTGGAATGTCAGTGTTTACGATGCTGATGGTAAAGGGTCTATTGAGACCAACCAATATCAGGTGACTTTTGACCCAAAAGGTTCGCTAGCTTCGATTGTTGATGGTGCAACGGGTGAAGCTGTAGGCTCATCAGTCGCTGGTGCTCCGGCAGAGATTCCCATTCATGCAAAATACGGGAATAATGAAACTCTGGACATGACTCTTTCCTTAGGAACGATTGGCGGAAAGAGTGGAACAGTTATGGCCACAGGGGACAATGTTCCTTCCCAGTCTCAGGCTGCTCCTGCTGCGATTGATACTGCTGCCAAAAAAATCGAGATGGGGAAAACAGTCCTAGGCACCTCGACAGGTAGCAATCAAAGTTACATGACATCGCCTGTAGCTGCAGAAGGTGATCAGTCCTTTGCACTTAAATGGACGCAAACATCTTCTTCTCCTCCTACCTGGTCTGTTCAGGGTGTAGATCCGTTTAATCCTGATGCTGCTGGTGATGTGCATACTGTCGTTTTTGATAGTAAAGGTCAGGTTACGAGCTTTGACGGAAGTGATGATCTCGGCAATGCATCTATTACCTTTAATGGTGCATCTTACTCCCTGGATGTAGGTAGCGCGTCTCTAACAACGGCTACATCCATGTCAGGCGATAGAACAGCTCTTACAAATGATAGTGTAACATCCGGAAAATATAAAAACGCATCTATCACAACGGATGGGTCAATTATGGCCGTTTTTGATAATGGATATTCGCAATTAATTGGTAAGATTCCTGTTGCTTCTTTCAATAACCGTAATGCTTTACAGGCAATTGATGGACAGGCTTATTTAGCAACAGCGGACTCTGGGACACCACAGTTAGGTTATATCGGTGAAAATGGTGGCACAGCCCTGAATACTGGTATGGTAGAGGCATCGACAACCGATCTTACAAGTGATCTTTCTGCTCTCATAGTGGCCCAAGAAGCTTATAGTGCGAATACGAAAGTGATCACAACTGCAGACACATTATTGCAGCAAACAATTGCGATGAAGCAGTAATTTTTGAAAGAGAGGCCACCGTCAATTGATGGTGGCTTTTTTCTTTAGATAATTTTTTAAAAAAAGATACTGAATTTATAAAAATTTTGTAGTTAATATAATGATGTTATGATCTCATCATCTTTTCTGTATCGCTGCTTTTTATTTTCAGTTTTTGGGGTAGCGTGTTTTGTTAGTCAAGAGCACCAAGCTTTTGCTGACGTAAGTTTTTACGGACCTTTCCCTCCACCTCCGACTGCATCCCAGCCTATTGTACCTCCTCCAAATGGTTGGAGGCCACCATCAATAAGACCGCCTATACATCATCCGATATACCCTCCATATCCTCGTCATGGTTTTCCTCACAGAAGATGGCGACAAGATGGTGGTGGCTGGCAACAAGGATGGGGAGGATCGGCGATTGTACCAGAACCTTATCCATTTACAGAAGAACAGCCTTCACCAAGACGGTTAGGAAGATCCTGTGTGGATAAGGTCTGCACAAGAGATTAATGGCCTTAAAAACTAGAATCCTGTGTAAAAACCGTTATTTTCATTTGTTGTACCAGTAAGGCCGTCAAGGACATTTTGCGCCATTTCTATTAGAGGCGTTATCGGTAAATCAGGATCTAATATTGCTTTGATACCATATTTTTGCGCTTGATCTGCTAACCTGGCGAAAAGAAGCCTATCGTCATTTGGTATCGTACCTGAATCAAGAGCATTAGCTTTCTGAATTAATGACCAGAGTCGCTGATTCTTTGAAAGAGCTTTGTTACGTTCTGCAACACTGATCGAGTGTTCAGCATTTTTAAGCTCAATAATTAACCGACGGAAACATTGGGCATCAGCCTCTCTGTCGGTCAAGGCTGAGCTAATAGATGTTTGATAAGCTTTTAAAGCGCGATTTTGATACATATTGTCGTTACACCTTTAACGAGGTAAGAAACGAAATGTTTTAAGCCTTCTCAGAAGCCTCTGGAGTGCTTTCAGTTTTTACATCCACCATGGGGGCAACAGCTTCACCCATTTCTATATAAAGACCATCTGATCCTTTTCTTACACCAGTGATTTTACCATTTACAAGGAATGGCATATCGTAGGAATTGCCAGCGGTATCTGCTGTTTTAACAGCGACACTATAAGCCCCGTCTGGCAGTTGGGTACCATCATCACTCTTACCATCCCAGTTCCATGTATCATTATTACCTGATGCATGAACAACAGCACTTTTTACAACTTTACCACTAGAATCTGCAACGGAAATAGCAATAATTTGATTGTTGCTAGCTTTAAAGGACAGTGACCCTTTCCCTGACTGAAGAGGTAATGTATTGCTTTTAACAGAAGCTATTTTCCCAATAATATTATGACTTTGAGATAGTTGAGCAGACTCATTGAGTGTGATCAAACTTTCTAAATTATTGTTGGTTTGTACTTGCTGTTCGACTGCTGTAAACTGAGCTAATTCTGAGGTTAAGGATTTACTATCTGTTGGGTTAGTAGGATCCTGGTGTTTAAGCTGAGTTGTTAAAAGGGTCAAAAATTGGTTCTCATTTTTAGCTAAAGATGAGAAAGCACTTTTGGATGAATTACCCCTTATGCCGTCATTAACGCTCGTTGACATAGACGGAACATTTGACACAGCGGCCTGATTTGTTGATTGCTGTAATTTATCAATTGCTGAAATAGCCATTAGAATTTCCTTTTAAACTGAAATATTAATAGATCTGCTTATTGGATTAGAAATAGATGTATAAGTAGAATTTATGGAATTTTGTTCCAATTCTAGTCTTTTTTCTTCCGAAACTTGAACATTAACTGGCCCCAATTCAATGCGGTCTTCTGATTGTTGCCTACTATTATGCGAATTTTGACCATTTTGGTGTTCCGAATTTCCAGAAAATGCTGTTCCGTTTCCAGAAGATCCATGTCCTTTCTCACCACTTGTGTTGCTTGTGTCTGTCGGAAGAACATTGATCTTTACGGTTGTAGTCTGAATTCCTGCAGTATCTAAATGGTTCAAAAGATCATGACGTGTCTTTTTTAAAACATTGGTTGTTGCTTCATCTGTTCCCTGAAAAGAAACAGCCGAAATTCCGTTTTCCAAACGAGTCATTTGAACATGAACCGAAGTTTTATCTGTAGTTGTTACGGTCATATTCAATGTTGATGGCACAGATGGATTTGTCACCTTACTATTGGTGAGGGAGGTAAGCCCCATCATTTCACTATCGTCAAACTGACTTAGCTCTGTCAGATGCGTAGCAGTTTTATTATGTTCTGGTTTGGTAGATAAATTTACTGACGCGTTACTATTAGATGTGATCGAAGAAAGCGTTGATGAAGACGATGTATTTTCGTTTTGTGAAGAGATTGCGTCGCTTTTTGCTCTATGGTCTTCTGCGTTATTGTCATGCTGGTTTTTTAATTCAGAAGAAAACTCAGATGTTGCTACAGTTTGTTTTGTATCCAACTGAAGTACGTGATTGTCTTCTTCTGGTTTGTCATCATTTTGCGCGTAATCATTATTAGATAAAACATTGTTTATTGTATTTAATCTATTTTTATAATCATTATTATTTACACTTAATTTAGAAAAATCTTCCGATGCTGTATCATTGCCAGACTCAGAATTATCTTCCTGCTGTTTAGCAATTTTATGCGTTATGGAAGAAATTTTAGATAATATCACAGTCGAATCTGGATTATCTGAGCCATTTATAGAAGATATGGTTGTGATACCATTTTGCTTCACTTGCGGTAATGAAGATAATTCTGTTTGAGAATTAGGATTGGTGTGAGTATCTGCGGAAATTTCAGACAGAGAATATGCCTCAACGTCCTTTTGTAAAGATAATGTTTCGTCATTATCTGATTCAATATGTGATGAGTCAAATTCAATAAAGTTCGTGTCTTTATCGGACTTCCTATTATTATCTATAATAAATTGAGTCCCAATAGACTTGTCGGGTGATGATAATTCGTAGTTTATTGGGTTAATATCTAGATATGGATAAATAATATTTTCACTTTGATCAGAGTGATTACTTTGTTTTTTATCTTTAGGCTCGTCTGTAACGAGTTCTGACTTATCTTTCGTTTTTAAGGGAATATTTGTATCGGAAGATGTTTTCTGATTAGCAGGACGGTCATTTGCTTGTGCAAAAGTGTTGTCTGAAGAAGATTGTTCCGAAGAAGGGTTTGTGTCCTGCTTGGGTTTAGATTGGTTCTTTGACCCTTTTTTAGAGACAGAGTTAGTTGTCGAAGTTTTAGCCTCATTTTCTGTCAATAAAGAAGAAAATTTCTTGGAGGATGAGGTTACTTTGTTTGAAGCACCAGGCTTAGACTCAGATGTTTGATTATTTTTAAGTCCAGCTTTGGGAACGGCAACTTCTATCATAATATCCTCTTCCCTCATCTCTTCTCCTCACATAAGGAGAAGAGGGGCCTCTCTTATACTCAAACTACCTTCTATCTCGTCAATTCCGAAACCATTGAATCAACCTCAGAGAAAGCTGGCATAAATTCTTTTGGAATATCTTTACGACCTATCTCGACACATACCTGCGGTGGCTGTCCCTGAACAAAAGAAACAAGCACCGTTCTAACCACATTATAATAATGATTATCTAATTTTACTACCGTTTTCATACGTGTTGCAAGTGGTCCTGCAACAGTATAGGCGCAAAGCACACCTAAAAAAGTTCCTACAAGAGCACCGGCAATCATTTCTCCCAAAATAGCAGGAGGCTTGCTAATTGCAGACATCGTATTGATAACACCTAACACTGCTGCAACAATACCTAGAGCTGGAAGAGCATCTGCTATACTTTGAATACACTCTGACATTTGCAGATCTTCGTGTAGATCTTTTTTCAATTCCTCAGACATTACCTCATCAAGTTGATAAGATTCATCCAGATTCATGCTGATAAGACGCAAATAATCGCAGATTAAATTTCGGACACGTGCATCTCTTTTGATCCGGGGAGATAGATCAAAGATACTGCTTTCCATTGGGCTCTCAAAGTGGTCTTCAAGAGAAGTAAAGCCCTTCATGTTTGCTTGTCTTAAAAGACGATATAATAAGGCAAGCAGATCCATATAGTTCTGCTTACCATAAGAAGGCCCCCTAAAAACAAGCATAAGATAACGAGGTAAGGTTTTTATAGTTTTGAAACTATTGGTCATTAAAAAGATACCAATAGAAGAACCAATAATAGTTAGTCCTTCAAAAGGTATTGAGGTTAAAAGAGGACCTAACGCACCACCTGAGAGAGTAAAAGATCCAAAAACACATACAAAGGCAAAAATTAGTCCGCCTATAAATAGCATCTTAGTAATATCTCCAGGTTTTATTGTGGGTGAGTATTTTGTAAATCAACAGAACTCTGAGTTTTTTCTGTTGATAAAAAAGATACTGGCAATGGTTTTCGACGATGAATGACAAGAACAATCCGTCTGTTACCTGGGGATTCAGGTTTGTCAGGAATAGCTAAATTGCGATCGGCACGTCCTATTACGCTTACAATTTTACGATCTGGATAGCCAGCTTTAACTAAAACTTCCCTAGCTTTATCAGCGCGTATTTCCGAAAGAGTCCAGTTTGATAAAATACCGGTTTTCCTTTTAACTTTACGATAAGGCTGGCTGTCTGTTTCACCAATAATCGAAATATTTTCTGGCAAAGTAGAAAGCCATTTTGCAATTTCAGTTAAAAGAGAAACCCCATATTTGTTAGGCACTACGGCCCCTTTATCAAACATAGATTTCTGGTTGGTATCTCTCATTTCGACGCGGATTTCATCTGATCCTACTTGAAATGTTAGATTATCCTGCAAGGGAGCCAATTTTGGCTCCTTTTGAAGAGAGTTTTTTAGTCCAGCTATTCTTTCTTTGATATTATTATCTTCTTTAAATGCCTCACCCTCATAATTTTCACTACTTTGTCCGATACGTCCTACATGCTCGGCTCCACCACTTTTAGGGCCGCCTAAAGGAATAATTGCTGGAACACGAGGAGGAATATGAGCTTTTATACCCTGAGAAATATCATTTGATTCTTCAGGCAGAATCATAGGTGGTATTAAAGCTGGCTTTTTCATTCCTGCTTCTGGACTGACAGCATCCTTGCTTTCATTAGGTATTATAGGAGCTGAATTTTTGGAAGGAACAGGAGATGCTTTGGGTGATGCATGAATAAAGGCAGAAGGCGCGCCCATTTTATCTGCCATTGGGTTAAAAAACTTGGCAATCCCATGTCGTTGCTCATCAGTAGTAATACTCAAAAGCCACATGAGAAGGAAAAATGTCATCATGGCTGTCATGAAGTCAGCATAAGCTATCTTCCATGCTCCCCCATGACTAGAAGCTTCCTCTTCTGCGTCTCGCCTAATGATAATTGTGGGGGAGTTTTTTTTATTCGGCATCTGTACGATATCGTTCCATCAGCGATCTACATTATAAAATGTTGCGAAGATGGGTTCCCAACATTTTAAAGCTTGTTACCATTAAAAGATATACCAACTCGTGTAGAGGGTTTACCTGCAAAAGATGCGCGACCATTATGAGTTAGCTCAAGTGACGTATCGAGCCAAATTTCTCCCCCAATATCACGCCATCTTTTGCAAAAAGTATAATCCTCGCTCAAGTAGGTGCCTGTTTCAGGGTCAATACTTCCATCGAACAAAGCGAAATGTTTTATGCCGCTTCCATCATCTGGGGCATCAATACGTCTATATTCTGTTTCAGGATAAGCCCTAATCATTGCCGCGATAGCTTTTCGGCTTATCATCATAAACCCGGTACCAGCATAAGGACTTTTCAATAATGGTCCTTGACCTACCATATTATGTATTTCTGAGGTTTCGCCAACATAACGTAAGGATGCAGTTTGCTGGCTCTCACCATGTAAAATATTGTCTTTAGTCTGTTTATCCCAAAAACGATCACGAAGTGGATACATGCCTGCTATAACGTCCTTACCTGCCTGGAAGAGACGGGTAGGGGCATTGGCATGAAAACCAATATCCGCATCGACAAAAAGGATATGAGTACAATCTGATTTAAAAAAGAAATTAGATATAAGCGTATTTCTAGCTCTTGTGATCATGGCATCATCACCAATATGCATGATCGTCATGGGAACACTTTGGCCAGCTGAGGCATAGCCAATGACAGATAACATATATTCGGTTGTCACCATCCCACCATAGCATGGTGTTGCAAGGAGTATCTTACCTGAAGTGGGATTAGTTATCTCTACCATGAATATCCTTGGTTGAAGCTACTAATTATAAAGCAATATTAAATATCCATCAAAGATGGCATTCATTCTTATAGCCTTAATTATCAATTTCCGATAGCCGTAAGAAGAGGTTTCTTAGGGATTTATGATGTTTTTTATGACTTGCACATTTCCATAATAATCTTTGACAATTTAAAAAGAATTTACCTGTGAGTAATCTTTGATGCTGCTTTTATAAAATTATTTCTGGCTATGTCATCAAGTTCTGTTTGTAATTTGCGCTCTTGTAAGTAATCGATTTCTTTATGTATAGCCGAAATCAGCTTTTCCGTAGCCTCTAAAGATGTTTTAGCCTTTATCATATCAGCGCGGACTAATTCTGTATTTTGCTGAGCTAAACAGAGGTCTTCATTTTTTTCTGCAATAAATTTCTGTGCAACAGGCAACCACTCATAATAAGATTGTTGAAAATTAAAAGATGCTGACTCAGAGCTTTGATGCTGCATCATAAAATTTTCGTTGCTAACAATATTATTCCTCATATCATTAATAGATAGTTCTATTTTATTTTCATTATCTATACATTCAGCAAAGGAAGATTTTAGGCGATCAACTTCTGTTATTTGAAGTCTTTTTAGCGTTTCCAAAGCTTTCAGACGCGATTTACTCATGTAGCTGCACTTAATAAATATAAATAAAAGTATTTATTAATTATGGTCTTGTACTCTTAAGATTTGTCTTAAATGCGCAAATGCATCATCTAAGCTGACTTTTTCATTTTTGCGTTGAGTAATCAATTCTTCAAGCACTGGGCCGATATGAATAGCAACATCTGCTTTGGGATCTGCGCCCTGTTTATATGCACCCAGCCTCACAAGATCCTTTACATCATCCCAAGTCGCAAGAATGGCACGCGCCTCCCTAATGAGAGAATTTTCTTCATCTGAGTTACATCCCGGGACGGAACGAGACAAAGATTTGAGTACATTTATCGCAGGATAACGGCCTGAGTCAGCAATTTCACGTTCCATAATTATGTGACCATCTAAAATTCCCCTAACCGCATCAGTTATAGGCTCATTTTGATCGTCACCTTCTACTAGAACAGAAAATAAAGCCGTAATCTGCCCAGCTTTACCATCTTCCCTCATAGGGCCAGGGCCTGCTCTTTCTAAAAGACGTGGTAGCGTAGCAAATACACTAGGTGGAAAACCACGTGTTGCCGGAGGCTCTCCAGCAGATAAACCAATCTCTCTCAGAGCCTGGCAAAAACGTGTGACACTATCCATCAATAAAAGAACGGATTTGCCCTGATCCCGAAAATATTCAGCAGCACTTAAAGCTGTGTATGCAGCTTCTCTCCTCATCAAAGCAGATGTATCTGAAGTCGCAACAACCACAACTGACCTTGCTAAACCTTCAGCTCCTAAATCATCTTCGATAAATTCTCTAACTTCCCTACCACGTTCGCCGACCAATGAAATAACGGCTATATCGCAAGCAGTATTTCGGGCCAACATTCCCAGTAAGGTAGATTTCCCTACACCGGATCCTGCAAAGAGCCCTAGCCTTTGTCCTTGACGACATGTTGTAAATAAGTTCATGGCTTTGACACCAACATCAATACGAGGACCCAATCGGGCTCGTGATGCCGCCTGAGGAGGAGAGGCATGTAATTTTTGGGGTTTCCCTCCCGGAAGGACCGGACCTTTCCCATCCATAGGCTGTCCCGTTGGATCAATTACCCTCCCAAGCCATGAGTCATTGATCCTGAGGGTAGCGCCGGCAAGCTGTTCTCTCTCTTCCTTTTTATAAAGAGGAAAAATAACAGGACATCCTGCACCAATTCCTTCAAGAGAATCATACGCCATAACAACAGCATAATTACTCCGAAACGCTACGATCTCGGCAGTTATATCTCTACCATCTAATGCTTTGATTGTGACTCTATCACCAACACCAGTGAAACCA
This sequence comes from Aristophania vespae, assembly GCF_009906835.1. Lineage (NCBI taxonomy): Bacteria > Pseudomonadati > Pseudomonadota > Alphaproteobacteria > Acetobacterales > Acetobacteraceae > Aristophania > Aristophania vespae. Next base: position 24,145 of record NZ_CP047653.1, on the reverse strand, counting down.
TGCATACCACTTACTGTGGCAGAAAGCCCCGATATATCGAGAACTTTACCATGAAGCTTTCCTATAGGCACAGTGTTAGGGGTAGTTTTTATGATGGACGACAGAGAATAAAGAGATTCCCCCATCTCAGCGAGATATGAAGCAACTTTAGTGTTGTCAGCACGTAAACTATGAAAACTTTCTTCTAAAGATGCCAGGAGCTCACTCTTACTTTCTTGCAAGCATATGTCCTTTAATCAAAATGAGAAACGCCTCAGAAAACAAATTCCGAAGCGTTCCTATAAAATATTCGCTCAATTATAAGAAGCATAATTACACGAAAAGAGCTAAAATGCCATCCTCACCAGTATCACCACCAAAAAGATCCATAATATTCGCTGGCTGATCGATCTGATTATATTCGGGGTGTAATTGTACAACCGTCAAATAGCGTTCAGCATATCGTTGTATTTTCTTGGCATCGGGATTACCATCTGCATCAGTAAATTCTTTCAAATCCACTTTTTGCTTCATGATACGCTGCTGCTGTTGAAAGTCTAGAGCGGCAAACTGGTCTGGATTATATCCGTTAACCGCCTCTACCACTTTCATGATTGTTGCATCTGACATAAGGTCGTTAATGTCTTTAATTTTACCTGATTGCATTGTACGGGTAAAATACAAGGCGTTTCCCACACCAGATTTTTGCAGATCTTTACTGTTTTCGTACTGCCTTAGCTCATAGGATTTAGCAGTAGCCTCGATAAAATCTGGTGTCATTGAATAGGCACCACTACTAGTTGGTGAAGTCGTATCTACAGGCTCTGGCTCCAAGGGAACGTTCAGAGTAGCTGTCTTGGTTCTTATTTTATCAAAAGCATCCGCAAAGGCCAGCCAGGCAGCATTTTTGGAAGTGGCTGCTAGCGCTTTATGATAATGAGGGTTTTCTGTTAGCAACTTCTTTTCAAGGGCTGGCTGTTTAGCCACGGAACCAAGATTATAGGCCTCTAAAACAACTTTATTGGATGTGAAATCATCCATGAGCTGTTTAGGTGTTGTAATAGACGGCGCTTTTTTACGAAAATCTTCTAGATAGCGTTTGGTGGTTGCATCAGTTTTTACGTAAATGTCCGCTACTTTCTGCTCGTCTTTTACGGCAGTAATATACTGAGCGACAGGAGATAGACTGCCAAGACCCATTTTTTGGCCTCCAATATCGAAGTTGTTCTACCGCTCTTAAGCAAGCAACGATAGTAGCATGGATAAATTACTATTAGAGTATATCATTTTCATGGGCAAAAGACAAATATCGTATTTATAACTTCATTACACTAGGTTACCTTTCCGACGTATCTTTTCTTCTCTGATTTTGTCGTCTATCCTGCCTTTTTAACAGAGGCTGATGGATATTTAAGATATTAATTATGGTTTATAATTGGAAAAATGGTTCTAATTTCAGTCTTTTTTGTATCTTCTTAGCAATCTCTGGATGTGCTCCAGCAAAATCTTATCTTGATAAAGGTCTCGTCCTTGCTAGAGCTGGCTTTGTTGCTCATTATGCTGATACAACAGCTCGCTATACGATGATGAATTACTTGCCACCGGGTAAATTAACATTTAGACCCGGACCGTATAACAATAAAATATTTCTTTATGCTGATCCCATAGGTTGCAGCTGTGTCTATATGGGAAATGAAGCAGCTTATGACAATCTAACGAAATTTGTAGATAATCATAAAAAGAAAAGTAAGTACAAACGTTACGAAGCTTCATTAGAGTCCATGATCGTGGAAAATCGTCAGAATAGCACGACATGGGACTGGAGTGCCTGGAGCCATAGTGCAGATCCAGGATCAAACCAACCTAAATATATGATCGGCAACTCATGGTAAGAGTGCTTTCTTAATTATTCTTAGATCTGATTATTGAGAGAAAGAAAAGCACGCGAGGAATCTGCCACCATACTGCCACTGCGGTTATATCCCTGCTGGGAGTCCTGTGTAGCGCTCTCGACCAAAATTTTCATAACGGTTGCCTGTGTCTGAAGAGCACCCTTTAAGAGGTGCATATTTTCTTCACTCACCTGATTAAATTTGTCCTGCATTGATTTTATTGCATCAGTCATTTCGGCTGACATTTCTTTCTTGTCCCTAGATGCAGTAATCAGTGCATTAAGACGTTCTATAAGCTCTGTCTTTTTAGGAAGTAGATCTACAGCTTTTGCAAACTCGTCCTGTCTGAGAAAATCATTTTCTTGCACCATAATATTGATGGCATCATCAAGTGCTTTTAATAATAAATCATCAGAATATTCTTCATTCTGAGCAGAATAATTTGCTTCTTCCGAAGTTTGTTTCACTTTCTTATGAGACAATTTATGAGCGGTGTCTCGAACTACTTTACTAAGTCGGATTAGCTTCTTCATAAAAACTACATCAAGATTTCGTTGTACTATTGGCCTGCATCTTTTGCATAGCCCTATAGACTTGATGAGCTATTCCAATACCACCACTTTTAGAAATTTGCTTACCAAGCTCTAATACCTGCAAAGATCGGAACTGACCTTCTGCCGCTCCCCTCCGAACATTCCTTTTGATGTATCGACTGTTTCAAACATAGGCTGCAGCAATTCACCTAGAGCTACAGATTCAAAATCTTGAGCAGTTTTCTTTAATTTATCATCCGTTGCTGCCGCATTTACAGATGGCATCTTTGGCTGCGCTTGCGGCATAGACATTATCGATGGAGTTGAAGAAAACGGGAGTGATGTCATGGGGGTACCTATTTCGTTATAATTTTAGCCACTAAATACCTAAAAAATCTTTTTATCTAACTTCTAATTCTGCCTGTAAGGCGCCATCTGCTTTAATTGCTTGTAATATACTAATCATATCACGAGGCCCCACTCCCAAAGCATTCATTCCTGTTACAAGGCTAGCTAAAGAAGGGCCTTCCTGTAAAATGGCCATTTTATTGTTGTTGTCGGTATCAACATTGATGTCCGTCTGGGGAACAACCGCCGTTTGACCACCACCAAACGCATTTGGCTGAACAACCTGCGGATTATTATTGACCTGAATAGTTAGATTACCCTGTGCAATAGCTACTGTCGTTATACGGACATTACTGCCCATTACAATAGTGCCAGCCGCTTCATCAACAATGACTTTTGCCATCGTATCTGGTGTGATGGTCAAATCACCTATTCTGTAAAGCGTTTGAGAAGGGTTCCTTTTCCCAAGTTTGACGGCAACTGTGCGAGGATCATCAACACTCGCTATACCTTTACCAATATGCTTGTTAATAACATCGGCGATACGGTTAGCTGTCGTAAAGTTCGGGTTTTTTAGTGCCAGATGAATGATCCCTCCCTGTCCCAAATGCACCGGTACTTCCCGCTCGACAACTGCCCCATTTGCAATATGTCCGCTTGTGGGAACGTTTCTAACAGTTTGTGCTGCTGCACCCTGAGCCGAAAATGCATTGGTAACAAGAGAGCCTTGCGCGACAGCATAGACATCTCCGTCAGCAGCTTGGAGGGGAGTCACAACCAATGTCCCTCCTGTCAAACTTTGAGCGTCACCTACAGCCGAAACTGTTACGTCAATTCTACTACCACCATGAGAAAAAGGAGGTAAGGTCGCTGTAACCATAACAGCAGCCGTGTTATGAGTTTGGAGCTGGATTGCCTTATCACGAATATTAACACCCAATCTATTGAGCATACCAATAAGGGTTTCTCTTGTAAAAAGAGTATTCGTTAAGCGATCACCTGTTCCGTTAAGACCAACAACCAAGCCATATCCTACGAGCTGGTTATCTCGCACGCCTTCATAATCTACAATATCTTTGATACGCACTTCAGCCTGTGCGGTCGATACAGCTAATGTCATTCCCATTAAGAATAACGCCACATAACGAAATGTCTTATGGCTTAAATTAGAGTAAATTCTTAATTTCATGAAAAACTGCATTTGGCCCCGAACGGAAATCATTTAGTGCGATCTCTTCTGCGTAGATCAAAGCTTAGCAGAAAATTATTATGATGACAGCATCTAGTTTATATTGGTCTGAAAGAAAATCTTGATTATTTCTTTCCGAGAAAAAGGAAAAACTTCCAAATTATAAAAAAAAACGATATAAAATACCCATGCATGGCCTAAAAACACTACATATTTTTGCATGTCATAAAGCAGGTTTAACTATCCTTCTTATAGGTCTGCTTTATCAGAACAGTTGGGGGAAATCAGCTGAATCTGATCGTTGTATCCTAGCTACAACGCAAGTCGAGCGCGCCCTGCACCTTCCAGACGGGTTTTTATCAGCTATGAGCAGAGTTGAGACGGGAAGGCCTGACACAGATGGAACATTATCTCCATGGCCATGGACTATTAACGCCGCAGGAGTTGGGTATCATTACCATTCTCTACGTGAAGCTATAGAGGCTGTTGAAGATTTTCAAAAAAAAGGCGTTCGATCTATCGATGTAGGATGTATGCAGGTCAATATTATGCACCATCCAGATGCGTTTTCATCTCTCGAAATGGCCTTTGATCCTTATCAGAATGCGCTTTATGCAGGGCAATTTTTAAAACAGATGTTTGAAAAAAAAGGAAGTTGGCCACGCGCAGCAGCAGCATATCATTCACAAACACCTGGTATTGGCGAACCCTATCTCTGGCGTGTCATTGAAGAATGGGCCATTCCGCAAGATGGTCGTCAAATTAAAACACCCAATATAGCCTCTCACCACCCTCTTTTTGCACGAAACCCATCACAAAATATGAAGAGAGATATAACGAAAGGGATAAGAGTAGCTTCAAAAGCACCTCACGTCCCCTTAAAGCAATTTAGGCCTTTTCGGGGGTTCCAACATTTTTCAGAACCACCGCCTACACATAATCGTATAAATAATGCTCCCAAGGGGAGGAGTTTAGCATCTTATCGAGCAGCCCCAGTGAGAATTGCTACAACTTTACCTCAAGCAGCTTCTTATTAAATCAAAATTTTGCTCTCTTTAATAGTTCAGTCAGTAAATTGGTCATCTCGACAAATGAATGAGCTAATTCTTCTAAACGTGCTAAAATTATAGCAGTTTCATAATCACTAGCTTTTCTATCTCTGAGAGCTTGTGCCTGAAATTGCTTTAAAAGACTTTTCCCATTAATAGCATCTCTTATTACATTATTTTGATATAAGTCTTTTTGATATGCACATTCCTGGCGGCTTTGTTGAGGAACGTCATTGACGTCTTTCGATGGTTCTCGCCAATGGTAAGACGACAAAAAATCATTTATTATGCCTATATCGCCTTCTTGCAATATTCGTGAGAAAAATTCGTTATCCTCCATATATTTTAAGCTGGAATTGACATTTCCTACTTTTTTCACAACATCACGGCGGAATAATACAGCAATAGGTACAAAAGAAATCATTGATGAAAAATAAAGAGCACAATCTATAATTGTACCGTTTCTTTTTCCTGCATGATCTGAAGTTTGTGTAATAACTATATTTTCGTTTTCTATATATTCTGTAACGTCATAATTACTTGTGACGACACCAGAAAAAATTTTCTCTTTATCATCTTCAAGAAAAGCAACTGTCTTTGCAAGGAACTCTGGCTCAATAGTGTCATCATCATCATGTATATGTATATATTTTTCTGAACAAATGCTTATACCGGTAGATAAAGCGCTCCCTCTTCCTGTAGAGGAAGGTAAATTCATAAAAGAAAATCTATCTTTATATTTTTCGTCTATTTCTTTGAAAGTTTTATATAAATTATCAACCTCCCCTCCATCATTTATAATATAAACATGATAATCTTCGAAAGTTTGGTTTAATATTGATTTTAGCGCTCTTTTTAAAAAATACTCACGGTTTTTTGTTCTAAGAACTATTCCAACAGTTTTGGACATAAGAAACTCTTTCTTTATTTATAATAAATTATTTCTCTATTTGATTTAAAATAGATTTAAGTAAATTAGTAACAGACGAAAAAGAATCATTTAAATTATTAATTTCTGAATTTATCCTTGAAATATGCATATCACTTATAGCCTTTCTTTGGAGAGCCGCTGCCCAAGTTGTAGTCAACAGCCCATCACCTCTAATAGCTTTTCTAATGACGTTATTTTTCCACGCTATGCTTTGATCATATTTAAATAATGTTGTATTAGTACAATTATCGTAAGGACTATTATTAGGTTTTCGTCTATGATAAGTAGACAAAAATTCTTTTATGACACCTATTTCCCCCCACAGCATAATTTTTACAAAAAGATCGATATCTTCTGAATAATTTAATTCAGTCTTGGCATTTTCGTTATCTATTACGCATTTTCTTCTAAATAATAATGTATTAGGGACAATAGGCGTTCTTACCATTAAGTACGATATATAGTCTTTTATGCCATCATTATCGAAACCGTACTTATCAGTTTTTTCTTCTATGATTATTTTTCCATCTTCTACACGCTCTAAAACATCATAATTACTTGTTTTAACGGCAGAAAAAATTTCTTCTTTGTCATCTTCAAGAAATTTTACTGTTTTCTCAAGAAATTCGGGTTCGATCGTATCATCATCGTCAAGTATGTGAATATACTTTTCATTGCCACTACTGATACCTATTGAGAGAGCCGCACCTCTACCAGCAGAAACAGGTAAATTTATAAAAGAAAAATTTCCTTTTAAAGGGCTTGGTATATTATTTTTTACTTCTGAAATATCATCTATATTTCCGCCATCATTAACTACATAGGCTACATAATTTTTAAATGTTTGGTTGACTATTGAATTAATAGCCCTTTTTAAGAAAATAGTACGATCTTTTGTCCTTAGGACAATAGCCACTTTGTTATTATTAGACATTTTTATGTTCCGTATGGTAAATAATTTTATCTAAATCTTGGTAAGATTTCTTAAAGCTTCACCCACTTGAGCCAATATTGGTTTAAAAGAAAGCTCCTGAGATCTAAAAATTTTCATTGTGGGATACCAAACTGAGGTCTCACCATGCTCTCCCCAGCGCCAACATGAATCCCACCTATTTACCAACCATACTGGCCTTCCCAAAGCACCAGCTAAATGAAGCGGAGATGTATCAACGGAAATAATAAGATCAAGATTTTCCATCAGAGCGGCAGTATCAGCCATATCATGAACTTCATCCATTAAATCATAGATAGGTTGAGATGCTCCACTAACTACTTCTACGCGTTTTCTATCATATTGAAGATTAAAAATATCCGCTTCTACAGGAAGGAGTGCTTCCGTCATTTCAGCAAAACTTGTCGACCGTCTTTTATCGGCGGCAATATCTGCAGCTTTGTAACGACGGTCTCCTCCCCAAACAATACCAACACGCAAACGTTTTTTCTCTTCTGAAGAATGGTTTTCTTGCAGGGTTGAATCGATTAATTTTGCAAATTTCTCTATATCTTCTTTAGTCGCACGAAGATAAGGCACGATAGCTGGGATATCTTCATCTTTTTTAATGCCATAAATATGAGGCAAATCAGGGATAGGACAGGAAAAATCAAACTCTTTTTGTCTTGTTGGTTCCTGAGCGAGCTCTTTATCTAAAACAACTTCTATATTCGGAAAGCTTTGCTGTATAAGCCGCTTAATGGCTAAAGGTACAGCTAAGGTGATTTTAGCGCCGCGAGCGATAAGTGCAGGTAAAAAACGGACGAACTCAAGAGTATCTCCTAGGCCCTGCTCCTGATAAAAAAGAATATGCTTATTATTTACGTCATCATCCTGTTTTAGATGAGGCAAATCGTGTAAAAACCACCACAAATCATCGGCTGCGAATGTCTCATGATCAACAAAATACTTAAGACCTTCTTCGTACTGGCCGCATTTTAGGAGACTTATACCGTAACTAAAGGCAATAGAGCGATTATTAGGCTCTATCTCCAGTGCTTTTCGATAATAGGGTAAGGATTCAGCTGAGCGATTAAGGTTTTTAAGGGCAATACCCATATTGTTATATATGTTTGCCGAACTTAGCCCCTCTTCTAACCAGGCCTTTAATATTGTTTCTGCTTCTTTTGGCCTTCCTGCGTCTAAGAGAATACCTGTTAAATGCTCTCCAACGAGCACTTTAAGTTCTGGGTAACGCCGGACGATATCCATAAAAAGCGTCATAGCTTCTTTTTCTTGCTGAGCTTTCATAAGTGCTCCAGCAAGACGTATTTCTATTTCGCCACGTATTAAATTTAAGGCCCTATTATTTTCCTCATTATTCTCATCTCTAGGCAAACATAAAAGCGCCTTTTTAATTAGTGTTATTATAGCTTCATGGTTCGATGAATAAACAGATAACAAGCTCGATGCATAAAGTATCAAAGTTGGATCTTCGTTAAATAAACCAACTTCTATGGCAATTTTGTTAACTGCAAAAGCATTCCCTTCTCTAAGAAAAGGGTCACATAATTCTATGATATCTTCAACAGTTTTTACTTTTCTAATATCTTCTTTGCTAGCTAACTTCATTTTAAGAATTTATTCCTATCATTAGATAATTTTATGCACATCTACATTTATCAAAGCATAATAATTATTGGAAAATTTAAATCTTATATTTCTTAACAAAGATAAACTTTCACAACACCAAAATTTAGGATGAAACATATACATAATCCGTTCTATAAGATAAAATTTTCTATAAGTTAATAGGCCACATTCAGGGGATTATCTTGGTGCCATCCACCAAACCAACAACTTCGAACTCCTCTTCACAACCAGCCAATGCCTCTAACGTTAAAGCTAAGCTTTCTTCTAGTCTTCACACGTTAACGCAGATTGGTGCCCTATTTCAAAATAAAGGGATGGGTGGTTTTAATTTACAATCGAAACTGCCTGGGACAGACATTTTACTAGCTGTTGGTGTCATACTTCTCATTTCAATTCTTGTGATACCTCTGCCTACTTTTATTCTGGATATTGGTCTATCACTCTCTATCACATCATCTGTTCTTATTCTTATGGTGGCTCTCTTTTTAGAAAGTCCACTTGATTTTACGTCTTTCCCGACCCTGCTGCTTCTAACGACAATGTTCCGGCTGTCCTTAGAAGTTGCAACCACACGGTTAATTTTAAGCCATGGCAATGAAGGCTCTTACGCTGCTGGACATGTAGTCGCCTCTTTTGGCGGCTTTCTCATGGGAAATGACATTGTTATTGGAGGAATTGTCTTTTGTATCCTGCTGGTTGTGAACTTTATGGTTATTACAAAAGGTTCAGGACGCATAGCAGAAGTGTCAGCACGTTTCTTTCTTGATGCCATGCCAGGAAAGCAAATGGCCATTGATGCTGATTTGGCATCAGGTGCTATTAACGAACGTACCGCGCGCCGAAAACGTAAAGGCTTAGAAGAAGAAAGCTCTTTTTACGGTTCTATGGATGGTGCTGCCAAATTTGTTCGAAATGATGCTATAGCTGGAATTATCATCACAGCTATCAATATTATTGGTGGATTAACAATAGGCGTTTTGCGCCATCACATGCCAGTAAGTGAAGCAGCCCAAACTTTTACAACCCTAACAATTGGTGATGGTCTCGTATCCCAAATTCCAGCTTTACTCGTTTCTTTAGCTGCGGGTATTGTTGTTACTAAAGGTGGCACTGATGGTTCAGCAGACGTTACATTATTTCGTCAATTAGGAAGCAACCCTAAACCCCTTGCGATTGCTGCTTCTCTTTCTGCCGTTTTTGCTTTTATGCCCGGCTTACCGGCTTTTCCTTTCCTCCTTATCGCTGCAATTGCAGGAATAGGAGCTTGGTTACGACATAAAACGCCACTAGCCGTAGATAATGATGGGGACGAAATTACCCAAACAGTATCACAACCAACGACTAAACCTGTTGCAGATCTGCTCCGATTGGACCTTATTCGTTTAGAAATTGGCTTTGGTTTACTTTCTCTTGCCAGTGAAGATGACACTCATATTACTGGGCAAATCAAAGCATTGCGTAGAAAAATGGCCGCGGAAATGGGATTTATTACCCCTTCAGTAAGAATACAGGATAATATTAGTCTTGGAACAAATCAGTATGTTATTAAATTAAAAGAAATAGAAATAGCATCGAGCGAAGTAAGGCCAAATCTGCTATTGGCTATATGTCCTGAAGGTTTTGATAAAAATAATGCTATTCCTGGAGAGATGACAACTGAACCATCATTTAATCTTCCAGCAGTATGGATTAACCAAGATCTGAAAACAAAAGCTACCAATTTAGGATATACAGTTGTCGATCCAGTTACAGTTATCATCACACATTTAACTGAATCTATTAGTCAGAATTTGGGAGAGCTGCTTACCTATGCAGCCACCCAAGAGCTGCTGGATGACCTCCCATCAGAACATCAGAAACTGGTAAATGATCTTATCCCATCTCAGGTCAGCCTCAGCACAGTACAACGCGTTTTACAGTCTTTACTTCAGGAAAGAATTTCTATCCGGGATCTGCCTACGATATTAGAAAGCATACAGGAAGGAAGCGCCTTAATTCCCAAAGGAATAAAAGCTGTAACAGCTCATGTGCGAATTCGGCTATCGCGTCAAATCAGTAACAGTTATGTAGGTCCATCTGGATGTATTTCCATGATTACACTTTCTCCCGAATGGGAAACAAACATACTTAATAATACTGTAGGTCAAGGGGACGAAAAAACCGTAGCTATGCCTCCCCAGATGTTAGATAATTTTGTGACATCAATGCGCAAAGCCTTTGATAGAACGGCCAACCTTGGAGAATTACCCGTTATTGTCACGACATCTTCCACACGAGATTGCGTAAGAATGATTGTCGATCGCGTAAGACCTTCAGTTGCTGTTATGTCTCAAGCAGAAATTTATCCTCGTACACGTATTAGAACGGTAGCAACCATTACCTAGTCACTTACGGCAATATATTCAGCTCAGCTGTGAACTTAATACATACAAAGCGGCCCCAATAAGCGGAACATTATATTATGACAGAAAAACCGAGGCGAACACGCTCAACAAAAAATACATCACGCAAACGCTCATCGACTAAAAACGCACCTTCCTCCGTTCAAAAAGAGGCCTCGCTACCTTTACCAAGCTTGAGTGTAACAGATGTGCTATTATGGCACTCAATCCCTCGGCCACTTGTGCAAGCCATGTCTGGCAGCACAATAGCCGAAGGTCTGAGTAAAATGATTACCTTTGGCCGGCTCCCCTTAATTTTTGGAAAACCTATGGCTTTAGGCGGTGCTTCAGGTTCGGGAAAGACCCTTACTTTAGCCAAACTAGCAGCACGCTACGCATTACAAGCACAGCAATCAGATGGGCGTATTAAGAAACCCGTTGTTTTAGCCTGTGATAAAAACCCAGGAAGCTATGTAAAGCTCGCCTCTATCCTACAAGGATACGATGTCGAACTAATTCAGGCCTATCACGGCTTAATGCCTTCAATTGAAGATAAAGATAAACGCATCATTTTAGTCGATCTACCGGGTGTATGTATTTATTCCAAAGTTGGAATGACAGAAATGATGGAAATCGTAAATAGAACACAAGCAGATCTGTCCCTCGTTATTCCTGCTGGGATGGATCCAGAAGAATCTACGGATATTGCTGCTACTTTCAGAAAGCATGGCGCGCAATCTTTAATCGCTAGTCGCCTTGAGCAATCAGGAAGAATAGGAGGGGTTATCACAGCGGCCGCCTGTGGCCTGAGACTTACTTACGGAAGCTACTCTTCGCATATTGAAGCCGGCTTTGCACATTTGACACCCCAAATTCTTGCAAAGCGGCTTCTCATTTTGCCTGGACAGTAAGACAAACACTAGATTGCCTGGAAAAATTCACCCACCACCAAAACTTCGTACAAGGCCACCAGAAACCATTTGAAAACCATCTACCAATACGAAGAAAATAAGCTTAAAGGGTAAGGATATTGTTGCCGGTGGGAGCATCATCATACCCAAACTCATAAGCACGCTTGATGTAACCAGATCGATAATTAGGAAAGGCAGATAAACCAAAAATCCTATTTCAAACGCGCGACTTAATTCACCTACCATGAAAGCAGGTACAATAACGCGCCATGGGGTTTTTTCTGCAGTACTAACTGGTTTTAAATTAGCTAAATGATAAAATGTTTCGACATCTCTCGGACGTGCATTTTTGAGCATAAAAGTTCGAAAAGGTTCAGCCGCCGCCGTTAACCCTTCCATTTCCTCTACCTGTCCGTTCATAAGGGGTTCAACCCCCTGTGACCAAGATTGTTGCAATGTGGGTTGCATTACAAAAAAGGAAAGTATCAACGCTAAAGCAATAAGAACCATGTTCGGCGGAGTACCCTGTGCTCCTATGGCACTCCGTAACAAAGAAAGCGTCACTATAATGCGCGTAAACGCCGTGACCATTACTAAAAGACTTGGCGCAAGAGACAATAAAGTTATGAGAGCCGTTAACTGCACCAACCGACTGGTCGTTCCTGCCTCTCCAATTCCTCCACCTTTTCCCATATCTAAAGTAATAGATTGTGACAAGGCAGGATGTGCCCAAAAACAGCACACAATGAATAGTCCCAAACAAACTATCCAAAAGGAATAACATGACCAAGACCGTGATTTAACCAGTGCTTTAGACATGCATATTATCCTTTTGAAACTCTTCTTTTTTTCTCATTTGTTCCGAAACATTTTCTGTTGCTCTATCTTCTTCTAACCAACCAACACAAACATCCGCTCCCCCTCCGACAAGAAGAACAGCTAAAGCTTTTTTGCCACTTTTGTTCTCGACAGAGACAGAAATTAGTTTTCTTTTCTGATCAAGGCGGATTACATCATTCACAGAAAGTAAGGAATGCTGTTTAGGAGAATTTTTCAATAAACGCGGTATCATGTGTTTTAGGCGCTCTAAGAAAAAAAGTATTACGAAAATGAGGCCTACAACAATCACTAGGGCAAGAAAGGCATTCATATGAAAGCCCATTGCGCCTTTTAACAGGCTACTGGAAAGCTCAGTATCATTTCCAGACATAAAACCTGCTTATCTTTTTCAATGATTATTAGAAGAAGATATAATATCTGTCATTGTCACAGCAATATTATCATCTTCTACAATTGTAATCTCGCCACGAGCAATCAGTCTTTCGTTAGCATAAATATCAATAGAGGAACCTAATTTCTTATTTAAAGAGACTACAGCTCCACGACCAAGACGAACTAGATCTCTCACTGGCATTTTTACATCACCAACAACAGCGGTAATTTTAACCGGAACATCAAAAATAGCTTCCCGCTCACCTTCTTTCGTAATTTTGTTTGGGGATTTTTGATCTATCGGCTGTGCCTGTGCTGACAAATCATCATTATGCTCCGACTGTGTTATCTCTGTCATTTCTAGCTCCTCACACTTATATTATTCTGACTTTTACGAATGACATTTTTTACAGATGACATTATCCGCTCACGAACCGTATTCAACCATTCAGAATTATCTACCTCTATTAAACTATCAGAAGAAGAGATCGTTACACGCCCTATAGATAACTGAGGATCAATTTTTATATGGATAGCAGACGAGTTTTTGAATGCATTTTTAAAAATTTCCTCATCTGATCCCGAACAAGAGATAGTTATCTCTCCTTCACACTCTTTAATAAAAGACATTATATCCTGAATAATATCACGTTGCAGAGCTTCTTGATCCGTTATTCTCTCTTTAATAATCTCATAAACTGTATCAGAAATCTTCTGGGCAAATTGCACCATAGTTTCATGACGGCGAGCCTCCTCTTTCACGAGAAAAGTCGCAATCTCATCTACAGTTTTCGACATCTGAGAAGACAAAGAGTCCTGAGCCTCTTCCTCTCCTTTACGACGCCCTTCTTCAAAAGCTTGATTTTTTAAGGCTTCTAGCTCCTCAGGCTGTAACCGAATGGACTCATCAACTTCGGGCTCCTCTTCCTTGGGAGCGTCTTCTGATTCCGTCTCATTTGGCAAAGCTTCAAGCTCTTCTGATTCCTGATTTTCTGGAACTGAAAGACTAAAATCTTCTAAATTATCTATAAAAGATTTCATTTCAGCAGATCCTACAGAAGACATTTACACTCATCATTACTTATTCGATGAGCTCATCAGAGACAGGGGCAAGATCAACCTCCCCTTCATTAGACATGTCTTTAATGAGAGCAATAATTGCTGACTGGGCGCTTTCTACATCCTTCATGCGTACAGCACCTAAGCTAGAAATTTCGTCTAAGAGAATGGCCCCCGCACGTCTAGACATACAGGCAAGGAAAAGTTTTTTAGTATTTGGGTTAGCTCCCTTTAAAGCAAGAGGAAGTCTTTGACGCATTTCACCGTCTTTATTCACAGCTGACATCACGCGCATCATATCGTCAGAAGAAAGCCGCTTAACATCATCAAAAGTGAATTTCAGTTTATTCACTTTTTCCATATCCTCTAGGCTTCTTTCTCCTAAAAGATCTGTCAAAGTTGTTTCAGTTTTTCTGTCAAAGTTATTATAAACTTCTGCGACAAATGCGTAACTATTCCGCTTACTTGAACGACCAAAAGCTGTAATTAATTCACGCTGTAATGTCACTTCCAGACTAGCAAGCACATCTTTACTAACCGGCGTCATGTGCAGCATGCGCACGATTACATCTATGGTAAAATCTTCTGGGAATAACGAAAGAACTCTCGCAACATGGGCAGGAGCAATATAACTCAAAACCACAGCCACAGTTTGCGGCTGCTCATTTCGTAAATAATTCGCAAGCGCTGTTTCCGGCATGTTGGTCATTTTTGCCCATACACTACGGCCGGCAGGACCACGTATATCGTCCATAATCTTCTCAACCAGAGAAGCGGGCAAAGCACGTTTTAAATATTCTTCTGTAGTTTTATAAGAGCCAACAAGACCGTCTGATAGTTCCATCCCCTGCGTAAAATCATTACACACGGATTCTGCTGCTTCAACGCTGACAGGACCAAGAGACGACATAGCTATAGATAGCTCACGCACTTCATCTTCTTGCAAAGATTTTAGAATGCGCGATGAGCGCTCTCTTCCTATAGCCAACATTAAAATCGCAGCTTTTTGTTTTCCTGTTAAGTTACTTATTTTTTTTTGCGTGTCAGCATTTGACGCCCTAGCTTGCTCAATCATGCCGGCCTCTTACCCTTTCCTACCAGGAGGATTATTTTGATTATTCTCAGGCTGAAGCAACCAATTTCTTATAATGTAAACAGCCTCATCAGGGTTTGTCTCTATTTTGTTAAAAACATTTTCTAAAATGCCAGTTGGCATTTTATTTTGCATACCTGCTACGACTTCCTCAAGGCTAGGAGTATCATCATGATCTTCTTCTGCTCCTCGCTTGTCTTCTTTATGCGTTAACTTGTCGGTAGTCTTTTGTACGCGACGCAATAATGGTTTGAAAAATATTAAAAGCGCACCGATAAGTAGCAAAATAGGTAGAGCCCATTCTGCATAATAAATCATCACATCTTTTCTCAAGAAAAACGGAACATCATGTGTAAATGTATCTCTACCCTCAACTTTAAAGGGCATGGAAATAACATTTACCTGGTCACCCCGTTCTTTATCAAAACCAATTACAGTCTGAACAAGCTTACTTAACCGCTGGATTTCTTTATCATCCAATGGCTTCCAAATCGTTTTGCCTGTTTTATCCTGCACATAAGTACCATCAACCATTACAGCAAGGCTAATACGCGAGATACGCGGTCTTCTTTGGTCAATAACCCTTACTCTTTTGCCAATTTCGTAGTTATTTGTCTCTTCAACTCGATCATCACTTGAGCCGCTACGATTAGCTTGACCAGCATCTGCATTAGGGAGGTTATTATTAACAGAAGCGTCCTGACTAGCTTCTGTATTAACACTTTTATCTGTGCTCGTTGTCTGGGATCGTAAAACCTGCTGATTTGGATCGTAAGACTCTTCTGTCTCTCGAATGAGATCAGTATTCATTGTGACCGCAGCACGAGCCCGAACATGACCCATTCCTAGTGTAGGGGTTAATATGTCCTCTACTGCCTGCGATAATCTCTGCTCTTCAGAGTGACGCTGCTTTTCAAGAGTTGATTCCTGTTCTGCTAAACTATCTGGATCTCCCGGTTTAGCAAGGACATCACCTCTTGTATCAACAACAGAAATACTATGAGCCTGTAACCCAGGAACAGCTGCCGCAACAAGATTTTGAATAGCTGCAATAGCACTAGGAGAAACTCTTCCTACACGCCCAACATCTAAAATAACACTTGCTTGAGACGGATTAGTCTGCGTCGAGAACAGGTCTCTATGAGGTAAAACAAGGTGTACGCGAACGTTACGTACACCATTGATCAAACGTATGGAGCGCTCCAACTCGCCTTCCATAGCACGTGTTTCACCAATACCCTGCTCAAACTGAGTACTGGTAAGAGTTCCACTTTTGTCAAAAAGCTCGTACCCGACGGCGCCACCGCTTGGAAGTCCAGCCTTAGCAAGAACAAGCCTTGCACTCGCAACCTTACTTTTTGGAACGTAAATTGTACGTCCATCAGGGCTAGTTTTTGCTGTAATATGAGCTTTTCCTAGATCATCCACCATTTCTGCAGCTTCAGAAATATCTAGACCACCATAAAGGAGCGCCAGCCCATTAGACCCGCTGTAAAAAGCAAGCACACCAAGGGTCATAAGAAGAAGCGCGGCAACCACGCCTAGTGCGACAAGTTTTGTACGCCCAAGGCCTTTAAGGCCCGCTAGTATCTTCTGCATAAGAAGGATATCTACTCACTATTAACTACAGCTACTATCCTTAAATATTAAGGACATGCCTTTAACTTTTTTTGATCATGACAGATCAGAATAGCAGTGAATGTCTTTTAGTAGCACTTAGGCTACTAATTAAGAACGAGACTGCTTAATTAAATAAAATCGTCTCATATACGTTTAAGGATAATAAAACAACATAGTTCCTCTCTAAACTTATGGTGGCAAAAATTGACTAGTAGGCGGTATCCCCTCTATGGGCATATTAAGCCTTCTAGCATTTTGATCTTGTGTAAGACCACGTGGTCCCTCATATACTTCATGAGCCACATTTGGTATTAAATCTGGACGTGCAAAGCAATCAACCCCATTCCAACTTTGCGTGCAATAAGGCTGAGGAGGGGGGTTGCGCTCTATAGGCATGCACCAGTCATCGCCTTTTGCTATATAACCTGCACTACATTCCCGCCCTGTGATTTTCCTTGCCAAATAATCAGGAGAGCAAGCTGAGACCATTAAAACCAAGCTTCCAGACAAGAAAAATAATTTGACTATATGAAGCTTAATCAAAATCTGTCTTCCTTCCTCTTACTTGCTTTCGTCTCAAATTACTGCCGCGATGGTAAAAGTGGTCTAATACCTGTCACAGTTTTGCTTTTCACACTATAGTGATTATCATTAGACGTAGAAAGAAGTTTATCGGAAAGTTTATCGTCTAAATTAAATATATTAAGAGTATTTTTTTGGTGAAAAGTTCTTACCCCGATAAGGTATTGAGAAACCATATTAACTCGTTCACGCGACATTTGTGCCATAATAGCCGATAATTTACGTGTATTCATCCGTGCAGAAATTGCTACAAGAACATGAGGATCCATTACATCAAAAACGGCTGCTGCCTCGCGTGGACGCATGTTTTCGTAAATACTGATTAGTTTTTTCACAGCTTCTTTATCAACAAGCTGATTATTAGACACGTAATCTTCTACATCGCCAGTCGTGGCACGAACAGTTTGAAGCTTCTCAGCTAAGGCTTGCTTTGCGGTTTCGAGAATACGCTTTTGCTCTTCAATATCCTCAACAGACTTTATATCATCATGCGAAGCTGATTTTTGTATAACGGGAGTTACTTCAGAAGCCGTCTCTTTTTCATTACCCCATGAAAAGCCCGGTATGGAGAGGTAAAATATCGTTGCCGCTATCACAGCTCCGATATTCTTATATGAAGTTGAAATAGCCGGCACGTTTCTTTTCCAACTCCTCATATTTCCGATCCCAAGCACATATCAACTATTGATATTATTTTTGTATAATTCTTAACATAGTAAATATTAGCAAATTAATCACCTAAAGGGATATCAGCTTCAACTTCAGCATGAACCATATCATTAAAAATAACATCAGAAGGTTTATATTCTAAAACAACCTCTGCCTGCCGGGATAGAAAATCTTTTTTCTGAGTAGCAGAGATTTTTATATCACCCTCAAAATGCGCACTTTCGTGAAATGAACACCCAGTCGCGTTATTCATTTCAATGACACAATCAAACAATCTCGCTGTACTAGACGCAACAAAACGGCTCACACGAAATATGACCCCTACAGCTTGCCCTTCAATGACAGCTATATCGGCTTCCACATGGCCGTCTTTTATTTCACCAAAACGGGAAACAACGATTTTTTTTGCCTTAATGTCAGAACATTCAACAGTGCCTGAAATTACCAGAGCACCACCAACTTCACCACGGACATTACTTACAACAAGACCTTGAGGAATAAAGCCTTCAGGAGTTTTTTCTTCGCCCATTAAAGTTTTCCAGCCCTCACTGTAAGACAACTTATCTCCTTCATTCTTTTTGAGAAAAGAGATAACTCCGCTACTCAATTAAAATAACAGAGTTATTTATAAGTTTTATTTAATCTTTAAGCAACCTTGCTGAAACCATTATATGACTTAAAAAGGTAATACATGATCTAAAACCTGCTGCCCATAACGCGCATCCTGATAGCGGCTGAGTTGACCACGACCACCATAAGAAATACGGGCTTCAGCAATACGATCATGTGTAACGACATTATCTTCGGAAACATCTTGTGGCCTTACAACACCACTCACTGTAATTTGTCGCAGCTCCCCGTTAACTCTAACCTCCTGCCTAGCGACCACAACAAAATTTCCATTTGGAAGTATCTGGGTAATAACTCCAGCAAGTGTTAGTGTAACTGTTTCATTTCTTCTAATACTCCCAGCACCATTGGCTGAACTCGAACTTGAAGTTTGAAGAACATTATTCCCGATAACCCTACTCTTCATACCTAAAAGACTAGGTATTCCAAAATTTTCGGATCCATTACCTGATGTTCCGGTATTGTTACTAACATTTGCTGTGTCAGCCACTTCTACCTTAATCGTTAGCAAATCTCCAACCTGAGAAGCCCTTTGGTCTTTAAAAAAGGCACGGCTACCTGGACGCCATAAACTTCCCACCTCACTCGGAGGCGCCTGGAGAGGTGGCATTGGCATGGTAATAGGACGATAATCAGGAGACAAGGTTGGGTCAGAACTCATAGTCATGCGAGGAGGATGGCCAATTTCACTTAATGCTGCCGCCCCCCCACAGGCTGAGAGAAACATACAGAGGACGACAGAAGAAAATTGAGTAATTTTATGATGGTAAGCCATTATCTATCGCCATTATTCATCATTGTAGTAGGCAGTCTGAGGCCTCTCACTTCTTTAGAACTTGCTGGTACAGCCGTAGAAGAGGCATCTACCCTGATTTCTCCTGAGGCCATTACTTTACCCTGAACGATCATTTTACTACCTAAATTAAGGGCATGAACAAATTGTCCACTTCCCCCATCTTCTAATGCACGCCCTGTTGCAGTGAGCCTCAAACCAGGAGTACTATAAGTAATTAGTACCGGATCTCCCTGATGAATTAAAGTAACACGCCTCAAATCTGTTACAAGTACCGGATCTCCTCCTGCAACAGCATGTGATAAAGACATGCCAACGATATTATCTGGGTTAGGTAATACTTGTGATGATAAAGGAATTTTCCCTGAATAATTTGGTTCAATATGCATATCACCACTTTGGATAATATATCCCGCAGGATACGAGGAATTATAAACCGTTACTGGCTGCTTTAACCTGATCGTACCCCTCAAAATGAAAGAATCTATCATTTTATCGCCTGAAGGATGCGACAAGTACGCAGTTGCTGAAAACTTTCCTGTTTTCTTGTCCCAATTTATCTCTGAAAGCGTGACAGGATCTTGGTCTTTCTTATCGACCACAATAGGTTTGAAGCTGGCAACATCTACGGAAAAGCTATTCTGCCCATCCTTTAACGCTATGTTTTTCTTTACAAGATCGATAAAATAATCTCTGTCTAATACATGACCAGCACGCACTAGTTTTAATGTGGCTGTAGATGACTGATCATCCCACTCCACGCCATATTGATCAGCAATAGCTATAAGCTGATAACCACCAATTTGAATCGATTTCCCTGGTGCAGGAGCTGGACCTATAACTCTATCTTGCCCTGGTTCTAATCCATCGAAAAGATTGGACAATAAAACCACGTTAGTTTCTATTTCCCCAGAAGAGCGTAATCTGGCGCCATATGAATAGTTCAACATACTGACTGCTATTATTACTGCAGCAGTCAGTATATTAAATATGCTCTTCAGCCTAAAAATAGGTAGAACCCCTTATAGCCTATCGCAGGCTAGTTAAAGTCTGCAGCATTTGATCGGAAGCTGTAATCGTCTTGCTGTTCATCTCATAAGCACGTTGTGCTGTAATAAGATTAGTAATTTCTGTCACAGCATTTACAGCAGATTCTTCGACAAATCCTTGCCGAACACTACCGAAGCCAACACTCTGGGGGTTACCATTAATAGGATCCCCTGAAGAAGTTGTTTCAGTAAATAAGTTCTGCCCCATGGCAGCCAGACCATTTTCATTTTGGAATGTCGTTAACTGAATCTGTCCAGCCACCTGAGCATCTGGCTGTCCAGCCAATGTGTACTGTACCTGGCCCGACTGATCGATCGTAATATTTTCAGCATTGTTAGGGACAGCAATATTAGGGACTAGAGGATAACCATCAGCTGTGACGATGCTTCCATCCTGCGAAAGAGAGAATGTTCCATCGCGCGTATATGCATATTCCCCAGAGGGTAACAAAATACGGAAATAGCCACGCCCTTCAATAGCTAGATCAAGAGCATTGCCTGTTTGAGATAACGACCCCTGCTCGTTAATGCGGTAAATAGCAGCGGTCCGCACGCCTAAACCAATCTGAGCA
Organism: Aristophania vespae; assembly: GCF_009906835.1. Classification (NCBI taxonomy): domain Bacteria; kingdom Pseudomonadati; phylum Pseudomonadota; class Alphaproteobacteria; order Acetobacterales; family Acetobacteraceae; genus Aristophania; species Aristophania vespae. Next base: position 3,069 of record NZ_CP047653.1, on the reverse strand, counting down.
CCAGCAGGTACCCGGTAGCCAGTATCCGAACTCATTGTACCTACGCGACGCAGATCTTGATAAATTAGATCCTGAAATTCTGCACGACGCCTTTTGTAACCGGTCGTCGTCATATTGGCCATGTTATGTGAAATCGTTTCCACATTTGTGGTTTGAGCCTGCATGCCTGTTGCAGCAATATCTAGAGACCGAAGCATGAATTTAGACTCCTCACCCCTCTGTCATAAAAGACTGTCTTTCTATGACAAATTTTGATGACCATCTGGTGAAACAATCATTGATCACCAAACAATGTTATACTTATGCGCAAATTACGGAGTGTGAAAATTTTATGCAAGATATTTTTCTTTTTCAAGAACAGAAATAAATGGGGATTGTCTAAAGATTTTTATGCTAAAATGGCTTAATATAATAACTGAAAAGAATAAGTCGGATTAACTTTCGCGCGGAGATATTTGTGGACACCACAAGTTATTTAGCTTTATCACGTATTGACACCCTTACAAGAGCTTTGGATGTAACCGCGAATAACCTGGCTAATACCAATACAGACGGCTTCAAGGGATCTCGTGTCCTTTTTTCTGACTATCTCTCTAAGCAGCATAATGCTCATGGATTAGGCTCTGAAAAAACGCTTAATTATAATCAAGACAAAGCCACCTATCGTGATAACCTTCAGGGAGAACTTCGCACGACAGGAAATCCACTTGATTTAGCTATTAATGGTCGAGGCTATTTCGCCGTTCGTACCCAACAAGGTGTCAGACTAACCCGCGACGGTAAATTCCAATACTCAAACGATGGAACGATTGTTGATTCGGCAGGTAATCCGCTACTTGATAATCAGAACAGAAATATCACGTTGGATCCTCAAGATATTCCCCTAAGGTTATCAGTTGCATCTGACGGCACAATTTCTACCGATAGGGGACGTGTAGGCTCTATAAATCTTGTTACGGTCGACAATACTAATACTTTGAAAGCTGAGGGAGACCATCTCTTTCGTCCTACGACACCATTGCGGGCAGTTGATACAAAAGAAATTCGGCAAGGTATGCTAGAAGCAAGTAATGTTAATCCTGTAGCAGCCACGACTGAAATGGTTAAAATACAAAGAGAATATGATCTTAATTTTCAGCTTTTACAAAAAGATTTTACACGGAGATTAAACGCTCTCGATAAGATTACCTCCGAACCAACAGCTTAACAGTTGGTTAGAAAACTATAGTTGCATTTAATCTTTTTGTAGTATTTTTTCTCTAGTGTTAGGTATATAATTTACCAACGACTAATTTCAGTACAATGTACTGTTACCTTCTTGTATAATAAAGTTTTTGGAGTGAAATGATGGGTCTTGGTCTTCCGCTTAATATCGCTACTGGTGGACTTCAAGCCATAGAATCACAGCTTGAGACGGTCTCCAAAAATATTACAAACGCTTCTACCGAAGGTTATGTATCGGAGAACGCCAACGTTACATCTGTTGTGTCAAGCGGCAAAGGTGTAGGCGTAAAAGTCGGACATAACAGTCTTGTTACGTCCCCTGCGTTGCAATCCGCACTTTACGCCCAAAATGCTAAGGTTGGTGGTCTTACAACCAAACATAACTCGCTCGGTGCTGTTTCATCTGTACAAGGAACGACAGGGAGCAATGCTGATAGTAACTCAGACACTATCGGTACGCTCCCTAATTATCTTCAAAAAGTCTCTTCTTCTTTAGTTAAACTGAGCAATACGCCTTCAGATAGCGGGGCCTTATCTACCGTTATTTCAAATGCCAAAGCTTTAGTTAACGACATACACACTTTATCATCCGTTTATCAAAATCAGCGGCAGAATGCTCATGATGCTGTCGTATCTACAGTATCTACGGTTAATACAGATCTGACGACTATAGGGGACCTCACACGTCAGATCATGTCACAAAAAGCTTCAGGTAATGACACATCTGATCTTGAGAATAAACGCTTTGAGTTTATGAGCGATCTTTCAGAGAAACTAGGTGTTTCTTTTACTGAAAAAGCTAATGGTGACATGATTATTACCACTCAGGATGGTACAAAGTTACCTACAAGGCCTGAGCAAATGGGATTAGCGACAGACAGCCAAAAATTACCATCTTCTACATGGCCACTCTCAACGTCGAAAGTTGGAGTTTCTCCTGCCATGTACCATTCTTCTGGAGAGACCGATGGCGGTATTCCCGGAATAATGCTTGATGGAAAAGATATTACGTCTCATTTAACAGACGGCACATTAGGCGCTAATATCACACTGCGCGATGAAACATACCCCCAAATGCAGGCTCAGCTTGATTCATTTTCATATACATTAATAAATCGCTTTAATGACTCTGGGCTGCCCTTATTTACAAATGGTAGCTCTCAGCCAATTTCAAAAGACCCGACCAAAACTGCACCTGATGGATTGATCGATTTATCTTCTGCTCTCTCAGTAGATCAGAAATACATAGATCAACCTAGCCTTCTCACCACAGATAGTGATGGAAACACAGGCGTTTCAACAAATATTAATAAGGTCATCAGTAAAGGTCTCAGTGATGCTCCAGAAGCTACATCTGGAGATCTTGAAGCACCATCCTCAGGTTTGGGGCCAAACGGCTCCTTCTCTACAGGGTATTCAGGAGCTCAAGGGTTAAATCAACTTGCTACAGCTTTGACGACAAACCAGGCACAAACTGTTAGTGACACAAAAGAACAACTTAGTACTGAAGGTTCTGTCAGAACGACCTTAAAATCTCAAGTGGCTAGTGTGTCGGGCGTCAATGTTAACAATCAAATGGCACTAGTTATCACTTTACAAAACTCTTATGCTGCCAACGCCAAAGTAGTATCAGCTGTCCAGTCTATGTTCACAGCTCTCATTAACGCCGTCTGAAAAACGTTAGAAAATTCAAAAAGCTGAAGGAGAGATGTTATGAGTTTGACAATCGGTCGTTATGGAGCAACAGGAACAAATTCAATTCTATCACAAGGTATTAAACGGATAGAAGACGAACAAGAAAGCGTCGCCTGGCAGACAGCAAATGGCACCATCTCTCCAAGTTTG
>NZ_CP047652.1:107500-190000 GCF_009906835.1 Aristophania vespae | reverse complement strand
GCTGTTCATTGCCGGTCTTCAGATAACTCTGAACATCGTCTCACTGCGCGTTATTTCATGATTGCAGCAAACGGCCTTGAAACGCCAAAGCTACTTTTAATGTCTGATGTAGCAAATTCTTCAGACCAAGTAGGCCGTAACCTGATGGACCACACGGGTATGGGGCTGCAATTCCTGGCAGATGAACCTCTATGGCCTGGAAGAGGGCCTGTGCAGCAGGGTTGTATATTTAACATGCGTGACGGAGCGTTCCGTAGTGAGCATTCTGCTATTAAACACGCTTTAACCAACACTGTGCCTAATCGCGCCATTACAGAACATCTTCTCAAAAAGAATATTGTTGGGCCTGAATTAGATAAGCAGATTCGTCATATGGCTGCTCGCTGGGTTGATGTTTCGACAGTCTTTGAAATACTGCCTCACCCTGAGAATCGTGTTCAACCCTCTACGACTCACAAAACCTCGAACGGAATTCCTACGCTAAAAGTTCACTATAATCCTGATGAATATATGAGATTAGGAAGTCTGAAAGCGAAAGAAGACTTTGCGAAGTTCGTTAAGATTATGAACGGCACGGTTATTGAGGATAATACAGGCTGGCAGAATCGTGATCACATCATGGGAACAGTGATTATGGGTGATAATCCACGTGATTCGGTTGTGGATAAAGACTGCCGCACCTGGGACCACAGTAATTTGTTCCTGGCAACGACAGGTGTCTTCTCTAGCTCAAGCGTAGTTAACCCTACACTCACGGGCGTGGCTATGGCTTTGCGCTCTGCTGATATCATCGCTCGAGAGGTTTAATGTGAGCTTTCTTTTTTCCCGTTATACCTTATGTGCCGTAGGGACGGCACTTAGCTCTCTCTTTTTCGCTAATTTAGCGCAAGCGGAGGGAGCTCCTACTGCTGCGGAACAAGATTTAATTAAACAGGGTGAATATATCGCAACGGCCTCCGATTGTAAGGCATGTCATACAGCTAGAGGCGGTAAACCCTATGCTGGCGGCCTTGTCATCGCTACCCCTGTTGGAAAAATTGTTTCCACAAACATTACGCCATCACAAAAATACGGTATCGGCTCATGGAGCGAAGCTCAATTTGCTAAAGCTGTAAGGAAAGGCATTTCTCCGACTTTAGGGCATCTTTATCCTGCAATGCCCTATACCTCTTACTCGGGTATTTCAAACAGCGATATCCACGCCTTATATGTATATTTTACAAAAGGCGTTAAAAGCGTAGATGAGGAACCAAAGAACAAGACCGCTCTACCATTCCCGTTCAATATCCGCGCTTCTATGATTGCATGGAACCTGTTATTTGCAGGGGGGCATCCAACACCTGATGAAGATGCTGCTGTGGGTGGTGCCCGAAGAGGGGAATACTTAGCTAAAACGTTAGCCCATTGTAGCACCTGCCATACACCACGTAATACCTTTATGGCTGAAAAATCTTCGGCCTATCTTGGTGGCAGTTACAATATCCAGGGGTGGGATGCGCCTAATATTACGTCTGATCCAATTAGTGGTATTGGCACCTGGTCTAACGACGAAATTGTGTCTTATCTCAGAAATGGTGCGGCTCATGGCAAAAGCCAGGCAGCTGGCCCCATGGCAGAGGCAGTCGAATTTAGCTTACGTCATCTGACAGATTCTGATCTTGAAGCCATTGCCGCTTACCTAAAAACCGTACCCCCGATTCGAAACCCAGAGCAAAAACACCCTGCCTTTAGCTATTCTGAAGCAAAAGCTGTTGATGCAAGCGAGTTGGACTACCCCATAGATCGCGCTCCCACAGCGATGGAGAATGGAACAAGTCTTGACGGACGCAGACTTTACTTAAATGCCTGTGCTACATGTCACCAAACACATGGTCAGGGAACTCAGGATCAATTCTATCCTTCCCTAACATCTAACAGTGCGGTAGGGGCAACGAGCCCTCGTAACTTGGCAATGGCAATTTTAAGGGGCGTAGACCGTCAAACAAACCAAGGTCATGTCGTCATGCCTGCTTTTGCTGATCAACTAACTGATGAGCAAATTGCGGCATTAACCAACTATGTCACTGAGCATTTTGGTAATCCAAAACTCAAAGTTACAGCAGGCGATATAAAAAAATATCGTTCCGGTAAATAGTTGTAAGTCCGATTACTGCAACGAACATTGTTGAGAGCGAACAAAATATAATATGTTTTTTTGGTTATCCTTATTTTTCATCGAAATAAGGATAACTCTTAAAAATACAAAAAAGGCGGTGAGACAAAACCTCACCGCCTTTTTTAATTACGCTATATATTAAAGCCTAATTAAAGCCGCCTTTTGCAAACTCTTCTCCGGCCTCGATTTCGGCACGAACAGACTGAATTTGTAAAGTGAGAGAATCGTTTTCATGATACTCTCCTGGTCCGACATGGCTCCATTGAGCTTCGAGCTGGTCAAGACGCTGCCGGGCATCGTCAGGAGATAAATCCTCAAGAGCCCGCACAGAGTCAGCTAAAATTGTGCAGCGGTCCGAAGTCATATCCACAAAGCCGCCACTAATGAAAAGACGTGCTACGACTTGATCATCTTTATAAAGCGTAACGATCCCGCCCCGAAGTTGCAGCATGACCGGTGAACGCCCAGGCATGGCTGCGATATTTCCCTCGGTGCCTGGAACAACGACCATATCAACATCTTGGTCAATATGGCGTTTTAGCGGGCTTACAATTTCGGCACGTAAGGTCATGGACTTAACCTTCCTGCTTCATCTTTTCTGCTTTTTCCACAGCCTCTTCGATAGGACCGACCATGTAAAAAGCGCCTTCAGGTAAGTGGTCATACTCACCAGAGACAAGTGCTTTAAAAGAACGAACTGTATCTTCTAAAGAAATGAGTTTACCAGGTGCGCCGGTAAAGACCTCTGCAACATGGAAAGGCTGAGAAAGGAAACGCTGGATGCGGCGTGCACGCCCAACAATAAGTTTATCTTCCTCTGACAGTTCATCCATACCAAGAATGGCAATAATATCTTGCAACTCTTTATATGTTTGCAAAATATTCTGGACTGAACGGGCAACTTCATAATGCTCTTCACCAACAATTTTTGGATCAAGAGAGCGTGAAGTTGAATCCAAGGGATCCACAGCAGGATAAATACCCATTTCAGCAATAGAGCGGTTGAGAACCGTTGTTGCATCCAAGTGAGCAAATGTTGCTGCAGGTGCTGGGTCTGTCAAGTCGTCGGCAGGGACATACACAGCCTGAACGGAAGTAATAGACCCTTTATTCGTTGAGGTAATACGCTCCTGAAGTGACCCCATCTCTGTGGCCAATGTAGGCTGATAACCCACAGCAGAAGGAATACGTCCCAGTAGGGCTGAAACTTCAGAACCAGCCTGTGTGAAGCGGAAGATGTTATCAACAAAGAAAAGAACATCCTGCCCTTCAACATCACGGAAATACTCCGCAACAGAAAGTCCGGTCAAAGCAACGCGAGAACGCGCCCCAGGAGGCTCATTCATCTGGCCATAAATCAGCGCAACCTTGGAACCCTCGGTGCTGCCATCTTCGCCGATTTTAATAACGCCTGCATCCTGCATTTCATAATACAGGTCATTACCCTCACGAGTACGCTCACCAACACCAGCAAAAACTGAAACACCGCCGTGAGCTTTAGCAATGTTATTGATAAGCTCTTGAATGATAACGGTTTTACCAACGCCAGCACCACCAAAGAGGCCGATTTTACCACCTTTTAGGTAAGGGCAAAGCAAGTCGACAACTTTAATACCCGTAACCAGGATTTCAGTAGCAGCAGCCTGCTCTTCAAAGCTCGGAGCCGGGCGATGAATTGGAAAGTAAGTATCAGTTTTAACAGGACCGCGGTCATCTACTGGTTCCCCAACAACGTTGAGAATACGACCAAGTGTGGCAGGTCCTACCGGAACTGTAATTTGGGCTCCCGTGTCGCGCACTTCATCACCGCGAACGAGGCCATCTGTGCTGTCCATAGCAATACAGCGAACCTGGCGTTCACCAATTTCCTGTGAAACTTCCAGGACAAGCGTACGATCGCCAACTTTAACGTGTAGTGCGTTTAGAATATGAGGAATTTTGCCCTCAAACTGCACATCCACTACTGGGCCTTTAACTTGAATGACCCGCCCGGTTGCAGTCTCCGCTGGGTCAGCAGAACGGTTGAGTGTCTCAGACATCCGATTTCGTCTCCTGCGTGATCTTAGACGGCTTCTGCGCCGGAAATAATTTCGATCAGCTCGTTAGTGATATTTGCTTGGCGTGTTCTATTATATTTTAACGACAAGCGGTCAATGGCTTTACTGGCGTTACGGCTTGCATTATCCATCGCCGTCATACGCGCTCCCTGCTCTCCTGCTGCACTTTCAAGCATAGCTGAGTATAGCTGTACTTCAAGATTACGCGGCAAAAGTCGGGTCAAAAGTGTCTCTTCATCAGGTTCAAACTCATAAGGTGCAGAACCTTCTCCCGCAGACAAATTATCATTATCACTTACAGGGAGTGGAATAAGACTGATTTTTTCAGGACTTTGTGTCATAGCATTGACAAATCGATTACGGAACAAAGTACAGCAATCAATTTTGCCTGCCTCTAAAAGCGCAACAATTTTCTTTGCTATTGAGGCCGCATAATCATAGGATATGCCTGTGCCGTCGCTGCTTTTTAGGGTCTCTAAAACAGCGCCAGGATAATAGCGAGAAATGACATCAGCACCTTTTCTGCCAACTGGCAGGAAACGTACTGTCTTGCCTTGCTTAATCAGTTCATCTGCTTCTCGGCGTACAACACGAACCATATTCGCATTAAAACCACCAGCAAGCCCACGATCAGATGTTAACACAACAAAGAGATGTGTCTTGTCACGACCATTACCAACAAGAAGCGGAGGAAGAGACGCACTTTCCAGGCTCGTGAGGGCCGAAGCAAGTTCGGTCATCATTTTTCGCATCGTTTCGGCATAAGGCCTCGAGGCCTCTGCCTGAAGTTGGGCGCGCCTCAATTTAGAGGCTGCGACCATTTTCATAGCGCTTGTAATCTTGCGCGTCGATTTGACGCCCGCAATTCTTCCGCGCAATTCTTTCAACGAAGGCATGATTTATTTCCTCACGCCGTTAAAAAGCGTTTACTGAAAGCCCCCAGCACAGCTTTAAGTTTTTCTTCGATCTCAGATGTTAGCTGACGTTGGGTACGAATTGCCTCTAACAAATCTTTCTGACCGTGACGGAACTCTGAAAGCAGAGCTGCTTCATAAGCAACAACTTTGTTGACTGGAATTGCATCAACATAGCCGCGCATACCAGCAAAAAGAACAACAACCTGCTCTTCAACAGCTAAGGGGTGACCTTCTGGCTGCTTTAAAAGCTCAACCAAACGAGCACCACGCTCAAGTTGCTTACGTGTTGCAGGGTCAAGGTCAGATGCGAACTGTGCAAAGGCAGCCATTTCACGGTACTGGGCTAGTTCAAGTTTAACTTTACCAGCAACCTGCTTCATCGCTTTAATTTGAGCGGCCGATCCAACACGAGACACCGACCCACCGACATTAACAGCAGGGCGAATACCCTTGTTAAACAAGTCAGTCTCAAGGAAGATTTGCCCGTCTGTGATAGAAATCACATTTGTTGGAATGTAAGCAGCTGTATCACCAGCCTGTGTTTCAATGACGGGAAGAGCTGTTAATGAGCCACCGCCACATTCATCAGACATTTTGGCAGCACGCTCCAAAAGCCGAGAATGTAGGTAGAACACGTCTCCAGGGAAAGCCTCACGTCCAGGAGGACGACGCAAAAGCAGAGACATTTGACGATAAGCTACAGCCTGCTTTGACAGATCGTCATAGCATACGAGAGCATGCATGCCATTATCACGGAAATATTCGCCCATTGAGCTTGCGACATATGGGGCGATATATTGCATTGGAGCCGCATCAGACGCTGTCGCAGCAACAACAATTGAATAGCTCATTGCCCCTGTTTCGGTCAGGGTGCGCACGAGGTTTGCAACTGTTGAGCGTTTTTGACCTACAGCAACGTAAATGCAGTAAAGAGATGCTTTCTCATCACCACGATCATTGACTGATTTTTGAGCGATGATGGTGTCAACTAAAAGACTTGTTTTACCAGTCTGACGGTCACCAATAACCAGCTCACGCTGGCCACGTCCGATAGGAACGAGCGCATCAATTGCCTTGATACCTGTCTGCATCGGCTCGCTGACAGATTTACGCAGCATGATGCCAGGCGCTTTAACATCAGCCTTGCGATATTCGACATCGGTGAGAGGGCCACGGCCATCAATAGGGTTACCTAACCCGTCAACAACGCGCCCCAACAGGCCTTTACCAACAGGAACCTCGACCACTTTGCCGGTGCGAAGGACAGTGTCACCTTCACTGATTTCGTCGCCACTTCCAAAGACAACAACACCAACGTGATCAGCCTCCAGGTTAAGCGCCATTCCGCTCAGCCCGGTCGACTCAAATTTAACCATCTCGCCAGCCATAACATTTGTAAGGCCGTAGATACGGGCAATGCCATCACCAATAGACAAAACGGTGCCCGTTTCAGAAACAGCTTCTGGCTGGTCAAATGAAGCAATTTGCTGCTTAAGAATATCCGAAATTTCGGCGGGACGGATGTCCATCACGCGGCTCCCTTCATGGCGTGCTGCAAGCGGGCCAGACGCCCGGCGATCGATGTATCAAAAAGAACTGAACCAACGCGTACGACCATCCCACCAAGTAGCGATGGATCGTGGCGCTCGGTTATAGCTGTATTATCATAGCCAGCCTCTTTTAAGGTAGCTATGAGACGGTTACGTTGCTCGTCAGTCAATGACTGTGCCGTAGAAACTTCTACACTCACTTCACGACGTGCTTGTGCATCTAAAAGCAGGATCGCTTGAAGAATTTCTACAAGTTTGGAAAAGCGCCCATTTTGAATCACTGTTCCAATAAGACGACGAATATCGTCGCCCAAATTCAATGCCTTGCAAAGATTGGAAGCAAGTTCAGAGGCATTACGTGTGTCAAAGCGCGGGTCAGATAATAAAACCTGCAAATCGGCATTGTCATCAAATGCTTTTACGAGGAGATCAATGCGTTCAAGAACAGCTGATGCATCTGCACCTGCTGTTATGATCTCATAAAAGGCACGGGCATAACGTTGCGCGACTTCGCTTGGCGCTTTGTTCCGCTTTTGCTGTGCTACAGTCACGGGCATGTTCCGTCATAAAAGTTTTATTCACTCAAACCAGCATTATGCTGATCATTTCAGGCTAGCTTGGGTGAAGCTCTACACGAATGTAAAAAATAATCCAGACCAATCTATACCTTGTCCGGTTCCCTAGCATGTGAGGGAGGCAAAAAGCAACATAGGTTAAAGTGACAATTCCACAGAATTTACAACTTTAATTTACCCCAGTTAAGAAACTTCAGTTCTGTAGCTATATGCGAATCATTCCGCAAATAGCTGTGAAGAGTCCATGCTCTGGCAAATAAGCAAAGAAAACAAGCCTTTGTGACCTGATAAGTTATATTTTTTGGAAAATTATGGAGCGGGCGAAGGGAATCGAACCCTCGTCAGAAGCTTGGAAGGCTACTGCATTACCATTATGCTACGCCCGCTTAATTGGTTGCTTCCATAAACCAAAACCAAATGTTTTGGCAAGCACTTTTCCCTTCAAGAAATAAAAATAAACGTTTTTTCAAAGAATTAGCTTTAAGGGGCTTGACTTTATTCTCTATTCATTCTTTTTTTCGCCCATCGTCGTTTGGGGTTAGCCTTCGGGTGTATCTTCTACGATTCGATTAAAGGGGTGTAGCTCAATTGGCTAGAGTGCCGGTCTCCAAAACCGGAGGTTGCGGGTTCGAGACCCTCCACCCCTGCCACTTTCTCCCAAATTTTTGGGCGAAGTCCCCCGCTTTAGATTTATTTAGAATTCGAGGATTATGGTGTCGGTGAGTAATCCGAAAGGCGATTCCCGGAAAATGCCTCCGGCCCCCAGAGGTTCAAGTTTTAACCTAATCAAATATTTTGCGGATGTACGCGCTGAAGCGCGACGTGTTACGTGGCCCACACGCCGTAATACTATCGTCACGACAGGTGCAGTACTTGTTATGGTGGCGATCACCTGTATTTTCTTTTTCATTGTGGACCAAGTGATAGGTCTTGGTATCCGCGGACTTTTTGGTGTCGGAGGCTAAGAGCACTCAATGGCTAAACGTTGGTACGTTGTGCATGTCTATTCGGGGTTTGAAAAGAAAATCGCCGAGCACATACGCGAACAGGCAGCAAAAAAAGGGTTAGAAGACCATTTTGAAGAAGTGCTTGTTCCGTCAGAAGAAGTGACTGAAGTGCGCCGCGGCCGTAAAGTGAATGCCGAGCGCAAGTTCTTTCCTGGGTATGTTCTTATTAAAATGGAACTCACTGATCAGGCATGGCATCTTGTAAAAGATACACCCAAAGTGACAGGCTTTTTGGGCACGCGTAACAAGCCTACGCCCATTACCAATGCCGAAGCCAAGCGTATTTTACAGCAGGCACAAGAGGGCATTGAAAGTCCACGTTCAAGTCTTACTTTTGAAGTGGGCGAGCAAATCCGGGTTTCCGATGGTCCTTTCACGTCCTTCAATGGTAGTGTTGAGGAAGTCGATACGGAACATCAACGTCTAAAAGTCAGCGTTTCAATCTTTGGTCGTTCTACTCCTGTGGACCTTGACTATAACCAGGTTGAAAAACTGTAAGATTTTATAAAAAGACGCGTTTATTGACCCATCCCGCTTTTGCGAGATGGGTTTTTTTATGTGCTTTTTTATTAAAATTTCACTGCTGGAGTAAATTCACAGCCTGATCAGCAATAACTCCCACCCCTTCACTTAGGGCTGCAACTAAAGCTTGTGGGTCAGCTGATACTGGTTGAGGAGAAACCCAATGAAAAGGCAAACTTGTAGCACTATTTTGCGGTGAACGTTTTTGCTCAACCGAGATTACACCGTTAATCACGGCATAACCATTTTCGTCTTGTTCAAAATTTTGCACTGCAAGATCAACAAAGTCTGTAGGCTCAAGCGCTACAAACTGATTTTGTGCAAAAACTACACGGTTTGGCAGTCTCTGCGCTATATCTGAGACTAAAGTTTGTGTCAGCATATCCCCAATGGTTCACTCCATGAGGCTGCGTCAGCCAATTTTAGACGGTAACGCTCTCTTCCTTGCACAATTCTATCGCGGTCTAATCTCAACGGCACTGAGGCCGTGTGAACTTCGATACTACCCTTGGACGGCATTGAAAACTGGGTGGGAATTGAGCCAGAAATAGGTGCTAAACTATAAAAACGCGGCTCTACACTACTACAGCCGCTCAATAAGCCTATAGCCCCTAGCCCTGTCGAAAGAGACAAGAGACCTAACGCTGATTTGCGTAGCCTTGTCTTAAACAGGGTACGAAAAGAAGTTGTGATGGTCATTTCTTACGCCCCGTAATCAATGAAGAAGGATGATGATCTATATAATCGGCTGTCAAACGCAAAGAACGAGACATTTGCGATAAACGGGCAACCAATGTTTTAAGATTACGATGGAAATCTTCATCTCCTCCGTAATTTTTCAATAGACCTTGAGCCTGAGTTAAGGTTTTTTGCACATTGTCATTAAGAGCAGGTAGATCTTCATCCGCTTGATCAAGCAAATTATTAAGTGCCTGCAAGGACCCTCTTAAAGCAACCATAGAACGCGTTACTTCTGGGCTACGCACCCTTTTATCAGTATGGGCTAAGAGATTATTAATATTCTCTCCCATCTGTGTAAGCGGCATATTTGAAAGCTTGTCTGCAATGGAGGAAACAGATTGTATGATTCCATCCATACCACCTGGATCGCTTGGAAGAATGATAACGCCATCCTCTTCGACCCATTGGCCTGGTTTATTGTTACGAGAGAAGCTCAAAGTTACCATGGCCTCGCCCGTAAGGAAGCTTACATTCTGAATTGAAGCCCGCATCCCTCTTTTGACGAAATCACTAAGGACCTTGCGGCTATAATTTTCTTTACCAGTTTCTACAGAAACAACACGCTCAGGCTCTACTTCCATATCAACACGCACACGCGGGCCATGATGAGAATCTTCTAGCTGTAAGTGCACACCTGTTACGATTCCCACTTGCAGGCCAAACATTGTTACCTTGCTTCCCTCGGTCAAATTACCCACGGAAGTATCAACATACATGGCAAGGCGTAGTTTTTGATGATAACGGCTATTCTCAGCCTCGACCTTGCTTCCATATAAACGAAATACAGAGTTAGGTTCCGCTGATGTTGCAGCGCTATCGAAATGACCTATGGGCCGCCCGAAAGCAACGCCACCGGAAAAAAGTGTCTGAATGGACTGAAGATGTATTTTTAAACCACCTGCTCCAACACCTACTTGCAGACCTGAAACATTCCAAAATCGGCTGTCAGTTTTTAAATATTTATCATAGGGCTTACGAACAAAAACCTGCAATAAAATTGGCCCTACGCCACCGGGAGGCATAGTATATCCCAAAACCTCGCCTACAGGCAGATCACGAAAGAAAACTGGAGCCCCTGACCCGAGTGACTCTAAGGTAGGTGATACCAGCCAAAAACTTGAACCGGGCTGATCAGAGCGGAGCCCTGGAGGGGTTTCCAGCCCTTTAAAATGACTTTCAAAGGGGCCTCTGTTAGGACCTGGATCCAGGGCAATATACGCACCTGAAATGACTGTTTCTAAACCTGTAATGCTAGTGCCGTTAATACGTGGGCGTACGACCCAAAAACGTGTCTTAGGCGAAAGATAACGCGAACTTTCACCTTTCATCTGCACCGTAACATCAGCATGACTCATATCGGAGCTAAGGCTAACGCCCTGCACAACACCTAAGGTAACAGCCTTATTTTTAACCTGTGTTTGGCCCGGAACAATACCATCAGCTGTATCGAAAGAAATCGTAATGACAGGCCCCTGAGTGACAAAATGCCGCCATGCTAACGAAGCTGATACAATGATCGCTATAATAGGAATGACCCAAAGGACTGAAAAACGGGTGGGTCTGACTTTAGCTTTGGGATTTGTAGAAGATGAAATCTTATCTTCTGTGTTTGAATCACTCACGCGCTTTCAGACTCCATATCTTTTCTTTTTGTATAAGGGTGTGAATTATCAGCTTTTCTTCTGCTCTTCATTAAAGCACCATTATAACCTGCTGCATCCCATAAACCACGAGGATCATAAAGGTCGGCCGCAAAGATCGTCAAAACAACAACAAGAGCAAAAAACACGACACCAGGATCGGCCGTAACATGGGCCAGGAAAGAGAACCTGACAATGGCCACTAAAATTGAGATCATAAAGACATCAATCATCGACCAACGCCCTATAAAACATACAAAACGATAAAGTTTTGTTAGGCCGTTTAAATGCCAGGCTTTTTTACGTGTTTCACAATATAGCATTATTGCCAGGGCGCCTATTTTTGCCACCGGAATCGTTATGCTGGCAAAAAGAACCAGAAGCGCCAAGGAATATAATCCTGACTCCCACAACTCCTTCACACCACTCAGAATTGTATTTGGTTGCCCCTGTCCTACTCTTACATAAGTCATAATAGGCAGCATGTTAGCTGGTATATAAAAAATAAATGCAGCTACTAAAAAACACAGAGAGGCTTCGATACTTTTATATTTTCTTCTGCGCAAAATTTCGCCACAGCGCATGCAGTTTCCCATGTCATCTTCTGGCAAAACAGTTTTTTCTGCCAGAAAAACGGTGTGGCAGCATGTACATGAGACCATATTATCGCTTTGCAGCAATAACGCGTCAGAAGTTACATTTTCTGAAGAGTCGCCATCTTCCTTACAGAGGATCTGATCTTCTTGAGGGACGGGGAAACGCTTCCAGAAGGATTTACTATTAAATGCAGAATCCATTGCTGCCATAGAAACCATTAATCCACCGAGCAGAAAAGCCCCGGGCTGTAAGATCACCACTGCTAAATCGACAAGCTTCGAATAGGCAACAATAAGACCAATGACGTAAACTTCGATCATTGACCAAGGGCGAAGCCGTTCATACCAGGCAAACACATGTCTTATCCAATGGGGCGCTTTATGCGAGTGCCACATTCCATAAAGGATAAGCATCATAAGTGTCAGAACAATTGCAGGCATTAGGACAGAAGCAGACAGTACTAAAATACTTATGAGACTAAAGCCCTGATTGATAAGCTCCTTTGGTCCACTCAATAAACTAACTGTATTTTCTCGCCCATAAATATCAATGGTCATAAGCGGGCTAACCAGAAGAGCCAGATAAAGTGCTATTGATGTTATACAAAAAGCCAAAGGTGCCATAATTGGCGATGTGAGCCGCTCACGGTCCAGTTGCTCCCCGCAACGCGTGCATTCCGCTACCTGGCCAGGCTTTAGATGAGGCACTTTTTGAATAAGGCCGCAGCCATGACATTCTTTTAGCCCCTCTAAGGCCAAAAGTTTAAGCTTGGGACCTGTATCACGACGATGACCGACCTTTCTAAAAAGAAAAGCTGCCTTGTGGTTCCACAAGCCTTTATAGAAGCGATCTTTACCAAACATCTTTCTTCCTTGCGACAGAGCTAGCCGCACTGCAAGCTTTTCCTTCATCCTGGCCGCAAAAATTTTGCTTCGCCCGTTGCAGGAATGCGCCCTCTTCTGTATATCGTCCCCTTAGAAGCCGACATAGCTCAGGGGTAGAGCAACTGATTCGTAATCAGTAGGTCCTCGGTTCAAATCCGAGTGTCGGCACCACTCTCCTTTTTATGCTATTATATGAAATGGGCATAATTGCCTAATTATTGATTGGAAACGATTATTTCCAATGAGGATATCGAGTTTTTTTTTCGTTTTAGTTACTGCTTATTTTTTCCTCTTTTTCACTCATGATTATAACTTTTATAATTTTAATTTAGGTCTTTCTGTAAAAAACTATTTTTACGAAACGAAAACCTTGCCGCCAGATTTACCTTTAATAAGTCTGGCATTTATCATTTTACTAAAAATAACAAACCGCTTTACTCAAAAGCGTAAAGCATGGCGGCTTATAAAACAGCTTATTCATTATTATGCTGGAAATCTTGCCATCAAAAGGCAACAATCCCTTACACTCGATTCTTATGGCAAGGTGCAAAAAAGGCTCTGGAACAAAGAATGCCTTTATTTTTGCAACACGCAAATTCTTCCACTTCTGAAAAAAGAAAGACTCTCTTCTTATTGGCCCCGCTTCGAAAAAAGGACCTTGCATTACATCGAACGACAGTGCCGTAAATACGACAAAACTTCTGCTCGTTCTCCTGTTTTTGCCAAAGCCTTGCAGGTTACGACAAAAATGGATCCATTAGAATATGAGCGACTTTGTGCAGAACTTTTAAAGCAGAGTGGATGGAAGGCATATGTTACACCTGTAGGTAGCGACCAAGGTACAGACGTCATCGCAACACGTAACGGTGTTATGATGGTTGTCCAATGTAAATTATATAGTCGCCCTGTCGGTAATAGAGCTGTACAGGAAATTATAGCAGCACGTGCCTATCATCATGCTCAGCTTGCTGCTGTCGTAACAAATTCACGCTATACACGTCATGCACACCAACTTGCTGCCAGCACTGGCGTGCACCTTTTACATCATCGTGACTTACAAAATTTTACTGAGAAAAAAACGCTAGCAACTAAAACTCTGCTTTGAGGGGCAATAATTCATTATTGCCCCTTAACATGCGTGACTTAACTTTTGTGAGGTACGCGAATCATATAATCAAAGGCTGATAATGCTGCCTTCGCACCTTCACCTACCGCTATGACAATTTGCTTATAAGGCACTGTTGTGACGTCACCAGCGGCAAAAATACCTGGAACCGTTGTGCGGCATCGCTCATCAATCACAATCTCACCGGCTGGGGAAATCTCTAAAACGTTTTTGACCCAGTCAGAGTTTGGATCCAGACCGATCTGGACAAATAGGCCTTCGACGTCGAGCTGTTGCTCAGAGCCGTCTTCTTTATTCTTCCAGACCAAACCAGACATTTTTTTACCATCACCCACGATTTTCTGCGTCACGGCGTTTTTAATAACCGTTACATTAGGCATGGTTTTAAGTTTATCCTGTAACACCTGGTCAGCTTTGAGAACCGAACTACGCTGCAACAACGTGACGTGAGACACGATTCCCGCCAGATCAATAGCCGCTTCAACGCCGCTATTTCCTCCTCCAGCAACAGCAATAGAGCGTCCTTTAAAGAAAGGACCATCACAGTGAGGGCAATAAGCAACGCCACGTGTCCGGTAGTCATCTTCACCCGGGACATTAAGAGAGCGGATACGGGCCCCTGTCGCTATAATGATAGTACGTGCCTTTAAATGAGCGCCATTTTCCAAAATGACCTCGTGTAAGGCACCCTCTTCTTTGGCAGGAACCAACTGCGCTGCACGTTGCGACCCCATAATGCGAATATCATAACGACGCACATGCTGCTCTAAATTCTGAGCTAGAAGAGGGCCCTCAGTCTCTGGCACAGAGATAAAATTCTCAATCCCAGATGTGTCTACGACCTGGCCACCAAAACGCTCTGCCACTATGCCTGTACGCAACCCTTTACGCGCGACATAAATCGCTGCTGCTGCCCCGGCTGGACCAGACCCCACAACAAGGGTATCAAATGGAGCCTCATCATTAAGAGACTCAACAGCACGAGCAATCCCGGCAGAGTCAATTTTAGCTAGAATTTGCTCAATATCCATCCGGCCTGTGGAGAAAGGTTCTCCATTTAGAAAGACCTGTGGCACAGACCGTATATCACGCTCTTCTACTTCTTGAGGAAATAGCCCACCATCAATAGCTGTGTGACGAATTGCCGGATTTAAGACGCTTATTGTGTTGAGAGCCTGCACAACGTCTGGGCAGTTATGACAAGAAAGCGAGAAATAGGTCTCAAAATGATAGCTACCTGTCAGCGAAAGAATGCGCTCTTTTTGGGCCTCTTCAATTTTAGGCGGATGCCCTCCAACCTGTAAGAGCGCCAAAATGAGAGACGAAAATTCGTGGCCTAAGGGAATACCTGCAAAAGTAACCCCTATATCCGTTCTGTCACGTTTAATGTCAAAAGACGGACGGTGCTTGTTTGTACCGCCTTCTTTAAAAATTATCTTGTCAGAGAGTTCGGAAATTTCTATAAGAAAATTACGCATTTCGACTGATTTTGAGTCATCTCCAAGGGACGACTCGAGCGAAATGTTCTGCCGAATATGTTGGAGATAGCCTCTTAATTGTATTTTTAGGTCATCAGTCAGCATTTTTACCTCGGAAAAATTGGGGAATGGCCACTCCCCATATTAGACACAGCGAAAAAAGGGCGTGCCAACTCCCCAGCGGCACGCCCTTTTCGTGTGTGGTTTAAGCCACCCACGAAAGCTTAGAAACTAAGCTTAGATCTTGCCGATAAGGTCAAGTGATGGTGATAAGGTTGTATCGCCTTCTTTCCATTTTGCAGGGCAAACTTCACCTGGATGAGAAGCTACATATTGTGCTGCACGGACTTTATCAAGCAATTCTGTAGCGCTACGACCAACGCCACCAGATGTAATTTCGATGTACTGGATGCGACCTTCTGGGTCGATCAAGAACGTACCGCGCTCAGCAAGATGGCTACCATCATTGATAAGAACGTCGAAATTCTGCGCGATAACGCCAGCTGGGTCACCCACCATGACATATTTTACTTTGCCAATAGCTGGGGATGTATCATGCCATGCTTTGTGGGTGAAATGCTTGTCTGTAGAAACAGAATAGATTTCCACGCCGAGTTTCTTAAATGTTTCATAATGATCAGCTAGATCTTCGAGCTCTGTAGGGCAGACAAATGTGAAATCTGCTGGGTAAAAGAACACGACAGACCATTTTCCACGCAAATCAGCGTCAGAAACTGTAATAAATTTACCATTATGAAAGGCTTCTGCCTTAAAAGATTTTACCTGGGAACCAATAGCAGGCATTGCTACTCTCCTTGTTAAAAAGATGAACAACGTTGCGACACAGCGAACGTTCCTAAAGGGAACAACTTGAGACGTTAACTGTCAAGATACGACTCTGTACCCTATACCGTCTTTAATAGAAGGTTTATAAGAAGTGGTGGCCATCCCCTTCCCCTTCAAGATAAGACACCCTATTTAAAAACCATGTCCTATGTTCCACTCTCTGGTTTATCCCTCCGGGATATTGAATATGTGGTTGCTGTAGATGATTTACGCAACTTTTCTCGTGCAGCAGAACGTTGTGGTGTCAGCCAGGCTGGCTTATCCGAGCAAGTACGCAAGCTTGAATTTTTACTCAATGTCACGCTTTTCGAGCGCACACGACGTCATGTAGCGCCTACTCCAGATGGGGAAAGGTTAATTGGTCTGGCACGTGAAGTTCTTGCCTCTGCCCGTAGGCTGCTAGAAGTGGCCCGCGCTTATACGGGACCACTTGATGGATTACTCCACATAGGCGTTATTCCAACAATAGGACCTTATTATATCCCTTCATTGCTGCCCGGATTACGCGAATCCTATACGCAGCTCAGTTTAAGACTAAGTGAATTAACAACCGAAAATCTTGTTAATGCCTTGCGCCAGGGTGAGCTTGACCTGGCTATTATGGCACCAACAAACTTAACGTCTCATTTTGAGCAAAGTACGTTATTTGAAGAGCCTTTTTTAGCCGTCTTTCCGCATGATCACGAATTAGCACGCAAAGAAATTATCACGCTAAAAGACTTGGCAAGGCCAGACCTTCTCTTACTTGAAGATGGTCACTGTTTGCGTGAACAAGCTCTTTCCATCTGCCCAACAGATTTTCGACCTCAAGAACAGCGTCTGGCCACAAGCCTAGAAATGCTTTGGCATATGATAGGAGCAGGAGAAGGATTTTCTCTTATTCCACGTCTTGCGCTAAAACATCGTTCAGAATTGCAAAATTTGGTTTCTGTACGCCCCATTAAAAATGCCGAGGCTAAACGGACAGTGAGCCTGATGTGGCGCCCCTCTGACCCCAGAGCTGCTTCGTTTAAAGAGCTGGCAACTTTCCTCCGGGACAGAACACCAGAGGGATGCACAGCCCTCCCCAGTTCAGACTAGAACAGTATAAATTAGCCTTTTTAGCCAAGTTATCGGCTTAAGAAAGCTCCACCTTCTCCTCCTTTTTATAAGAGGAGAAGGTGATTAGCCTTAAATTAAAGCCATCAACCGCGCATTACCGCCTGCGGCTGCCGTATTGGTGCTTACATGTCTTTCTTCTAGCAACCATTCTGGACGCAGGCTGTTACCATCACCGATATAAATAACAGGTACAGCCTGTTTCGGATCTTCTAAAAGCTCGCGAACAATCTGCCATAGAGCATCATTGCTTGATTCAGACAGGATGAAAGAACTGGCTCTTATGTCAGCCTTATTCTTTACGACCGTAATTTCCTCTCTAAGAACTTCAGGAAGCGTTTTAAAGCTGGATAATAGCTCTGGCGCCGCAAGAATAGAAATGGAGTTGCCACAGCTAATAGCGTAACTTATCAGCTTTTTAAGTCCATCTTCTGTCTCTGCAAGAATAAGGGCACGCCCCCTTGGTAAAAGAGAATAAATATTCGTTTCACCTACGGGAGATGGCATTTCCAGGGTCAAATTCAGCAGGCCATGTTCCATCCAAGGAGCAACCTCCTTAGCCAAGGCGGCATTATCTGCTCTCAACCATAGCTGCCAGCTACGTGCCATTGGCGATAATTCTTTTGTCCGGGCTAAAGGACAAAGAGGTGCCTGAGATAATTGACGCCGCACCGCTAAAGGACCACCGGCTTTAGGCCCTGTTCCTGACAGGCCACGGCCACCAAAAGGCTGCACTCCAACAATGGCGCCCACCATATTCCGATTAACATAGATGTTACCGGCTTCGATCTTATCAACGAGCTTGTTAATCGTTGAGGAAAGACGGCTATGTATGCCAAAAGTCAATCCATAACCTGATGCATTAATATCCTTTATGAGCGCGTCAAGACCGCGACGATGGTAGCGCAACACATGAAGAACTGGCCCAAAGACTTCTCCACCAATCTCCTCAACAGAGTGAACTTCTATCAAGGTTGGCGGCACGAAGAAGCCTTCTTCGGTTTCCCCTTCTACCAGGGGTGTTGAATAAACATCATGTTTTTTATCTTGAAAGGCACGAATATGTGCCATGATGCTATCGCGGGCGCGTTCGTTAATAACGGGTCCAACATCGGTTTTTAAACGACCGGGCGCTCCTACACGTAGCTGGGCCATTGCACCTTTGAGCAGAGGCACAACACGAGGGGCTGCATCTTCCTGAATACAAAGCAAACGCAAGGCCGAGCAGCGCTGGCCTGCGCTATCAAAAGCAGAGTTAACAATATCAATGATAGCTTGTTCAGGCAGAGCTGTTGAATCCACGATCATGGCATTCAAGCCGCCAGTTTCGGCAATAAATGGCACTGGCTGACCATTGCGCCCTAACCGACCCGATAAATGACGGGCAATCGATTGCGCTACCGCAGTTGATCCCGTGAACATCACTCCTGCAATACGTGGATCAGATACTAATTCTGTCCCTATATTGCTTCCTTTTCCTAGCACTAATTGTAGAGCTTCTGCCGGAACACCAGCTTTATGCATCAATTTTGTTGCTTCAAAAGCAATTAATGATGTTGATTCTGCTGGTTTTGCTAAGACACTATTACCCGCTGCTAACGCTGCTGTAATTTGTCCGAGGAAAATCGCTAATGGGAAATTCCAGGGGCTGATGCAAACAACCGGACCTAAGGGACGATGGGTCTCATTGTCAAAATCAGCTCTAATCAGACTTGCATAATAGCGCAGAAAATCTACTGCTTCTCGCACTTCTGCAACAGCATTGGGATAAGACTTACCCGCTTCCCGCACAGCCAAGGCCATAAAAGAAACGCGGTCTTCCTCAAGAAGGTCAGCCGCTTTTTCTAAAATATCCGCGCGCTCTGCCGGAGTACGCCCTGCCCAACTGTCACAGGCTTTGGCGGCTTCCTCGATAGCGCGATGTACATCTTCTTTAGACGCATCGTGTAATGTACCGACAACATCTTTCTGATCTGCCGGATTAAGAACCGATTGTATCTCCGTTGAGGGAGGACATCCAATAATCAGCGATGTTGCGTGGCTTTTCTCTGGGGTTTTAGCCAACGCATCTCTTAACTGTTGTAAAACAGCCTCATCATTTAAATCCATCCCTTCAGAGTTTTTACGCTCCTGCCCATAAAGATCTGAGGGGGCATGAATAATAGGGTGTCTGCTTCCTAAAGGCTGAATTGCTTTTGTCTGTTCTGCGGGATCTTCAATAAGTTTTTCAATTGGAATGGAGCGATCACCAACCAAATTAACAAAAGAAGAATTTGCACCATTTTCAAGCAAGCGACGCACAAGATACGCAAGGAGTGTTTCATATGTCCCAACAGGAGCATAAATACGGCAGGGACGGTTAAGCTTCTTGGAACCAACAACTTGCCCGTAAAGGGTCTCACCCATGCCATGTAGGCACTGGAACTCATAACGTCCTATTGAAAAGTCAGGACCTGCCAGAGCATAAATAGAGGCTAATGTGCGCGCATTATGTGTTGCAAATTGTGGGAAAATCTCATCAGGCGCATCTAATAACTTCTTTGCGCAAGCAAGATAGCTGACATCTGTATGACATTTACGCGTAAAGACAGGAAAATCGACCGCACCATCAATTTGCGCTTTTTTGATTTCGCTATCCCAATAAGCTCCTTTTACCAAACGAACCATAATGCGGTGCTTGGTACGACGCGCTAAATCAATAATAAAATCAAGAACGGCTGGTGCACGACGCCCATAGGCCTGCACAACAAAACCAATCCCATTCCAGTCTGCCAGTTCAGGATCTTGGCAAAGAGCCTCTAAAAGATCGAGAGAAAGCTCCAAACGCTCACTTTCTTCTGCGTCGATATTAAGCCCAATATCATAATGACGCGCCCGAACAGCAAGTTCTTTTACAATCGGCAACAACTCTTCTAAAACGCGATCACGTTGCGCGCGGCTGTAACGAGGATGAAGCGCTGAAAGCTTAATCGAAAGACCAGCCCTCTCATAAACCCCATTACCACGTGCATTTTTACCAATAGCCTCTAATGCTGCATGATAATCTGCGCGGTAGCGATCGGCATCAGCTTGATCAAGCGCAGCCTCACCAAGCATGTCGTAGGAATAAGTAAATCCTTCATCTTCCTGCTTGCGCGCAACATTAAGGGCTTGCTCGATAGTTTCACCCAAAACAAACTGCCGCCCCATCATTTGCATAGCTTGGCGCATGGCAATACGAATAAAAGGCATGCCACGACGGTGAATCATACCGTGAACTAATTTAGCACGATTTGCAGGTGCAATAATCTTGCTCGTGAGTGACAATCCCCAGGAAGCCGCATTAATAATAAGCGGCTGGCCAGCCCCCATATGAGAGATCCAGTCTCCCAAAGTAACCTGGTCACGAATCAGTTCGTCGCGTGTTGCCTGATCTGGTGTTCTTAAAAGAGCTTCTGCCAGACTCATCAAAGCCACCCCTTCTTCAGAGGCCAGGCTAAATTCCTGTACTAACTGCTCAACAATGCCAGGGCGCCGCTGATTACGAAGACTGCGCGCTAACTTGAAAGCAACCTCTGAAGCGATGGTTTCTTGTTCTTGATTCAGCTCAGCCTGTGCCAATAGTGCTTTAACACACTCTTCTTCCGAACGGCGTGTTTGTTCAGTAATACTGACCCTTAATTCAGAACGCTTGGGAAGGGTTTCGAAAAGATCTGGAAGATACGCCATAACTCACAACCTGCATAGCAACGTCGCCAAGACTTCTCTCCAGCTAAAGCTGAAGACCGACTAATAAGCTAATCTCACCATAATTAGGATGGCTTTGTCTATATTTCGTTACAGCTAAATAATGTTTTTTTACGTCATAACGCCTGATAATCTCTTTTAGACGTTTTCAAAACGTAATGTGCCAGCCCAGGAACGTTTCAAATCTCTATGAAATATAAGAATTTTATGTGTAAGAAAGGCGCCATTCATCTGGCTCAGCTTCTGCTTTTGCAACCCATTCTTGCATAAGGGGGTGGGAAAGCCCTCTTTCGACCCATTTATTAACCTCTGATGGAAGAAAGGGTTCAAGTTTATATTGCTTGATCCGTAACATGACAGGGCCGTACATGGCTTCTACGATGCCAAATTCTGAACCAAAAAGATAATATGAAGGGCTGCCATCTCTCAGCAGGGCTTTGAGAATGACGTCACCTAAAAGAGTAAGATCAGTTTTTAAGTTTTCTTTTTCTTCATCGGACAGAGTCTCAGGAAAAGCGGGACTTCGTCCTATATCCATAGGACATAATTGGCGCAAATGACGAAACCCGGCATGCATTTGTGCACTGATACTTAAAGCATGTGCCCGCGCCTTTCTTTCTTGAGGCAAAAGCGCAGGGCAAAACTCGGCACAATAGAGGCCAATAGCCAAACTCTCCCAGATATGAGCCCCATCATGCTCTAAATAAGGCACTAAACGATTGGGAGACCGTTTATGGATTTCAACCGTTTGTCCCTTTCCTTTTAAAGGAATCACTTCTTCTTCAACGTCCAGACCAGCTAAACGAACAGCTAGCCATCCTCTTAATGACCAGGAGGAATAACGGCGCGACCCTAGAAGAAGTTTGCCCCCCATTACGACATTCCTTCTGAGGTAATAAACCCCCGCCCAAAACACGAGAGCCGTCATAAAACACACAGGCCTGGCCCGGCGCTGGCAAAGCAGGCTCGGCCAAAATAACTTCTGCCCGATTTTGCTCCAAAGGACGCACATGGGCATCTCTTAGCCCTTCTCTAGCTCTTAATTGCACACCGCAACTCATGCCATCCTGAGAAGGAGAAATAAGCCAATTCATATCCCGCAGGATGATGCGCGTTTGCTGGCCTTTAACATCTAAACTAGAACGTGGCCCTACAATGATGCGACGCTTCGGCACATCAATACGCGTAACGACCTGGCGCTCACCAACGCTTGTATGAATATCACCAAGGCGCTTGCTTTGCCCTACCGTATAACGTGCAACACCTTCATGCTGGCCAAGGACATTGCCTTTTTCATCTACAATTTCGCCAGGACCCTTAATTTCAGGGCGCATCTCTTCGACGAGGCCTACATAAGACCCTTTTGTAACAAAGCAGATATCCTGGCTATCAGGCTTATCGGCAATTTCTAATCCAAGTTCTGTAGCAAGTGCCCTTACTGCTTCTTTATTAGGCATATCCCCCAAAGGGAAACGCAAGAAGTCTAACTGCTCCTGCGTCGTGGCAAATAAAAACCAGGACTGATCCCGACCAGAATCGACAGGACGGTGCAGTTCGTTACGCTCCGCACCTTCTATCCGCCTTACATAATGACCAGTAGCCATAGCTTCGCAGCCCAGATCTCTGGCCATACCTAAAAGATCGGTAAATTTCACACCCTGATTACAAGCCACGCAAGGGACAGGCGTTTCGCCTCGTGCATAGGCATCGGCAAAATTCTCTATGACACTATCACGAAAACGATTCTCCGCATCAATCACATAATGCGGAAAGCCAATACGGTCTGCGACAGCACGTGCATCCATAATATCGCGTCCTGCACAACAGGCGCCTGTTTTTACAGGACCACGATAATCATAAAGCTGAAGTGTTGCCCCAATAACCTCGTGGCCTTGTTGTTTTAAAAGTGCAGCTACAACAGAACTATCGACGCCGCCGGACATGGCCACAAGAATACGCATGGTTTTTTCTATTTCACCTTAAGATTAATTAGATTTAGGCAGATGAACGACTAACCCATCTAGCTCTTCAGTCATTACAATCTGACAGCCCAGACGAGAGGTTTTTTCCAGCCCAAAAGCAAGATCCAACATGTCTTCTTCGTCATCGGTAGGAGGTGTTAGCTTATCGGCCCAGACAGGATCTACAATAACATGGCAAGTTGCACATGCTAGTGACCCCTCACAGGCGCCTTCAAGATCAATATCATGCTCATGAGCAACTTCTAAAACAGACAAACCTAATTTAGCATCAACTTCACGGCGTGTACCATCCTGTTCAACAAAAACTATATGAGGCATAGTCTCTCTTAGCTCCACTCTCTTGAGTCTCTGACTCACTCAATAATTGATCAGAGATTTAAAATATTAATGAATGTCTCACGGGTAAAACGTCTTAATGCAAGGTGCAAGTTTTCTAAGACAAACATGCTTCATTTTACCCCTTTAACAGGCGCTGAGTCATATCGCGATACGCTTTTCCAAAAGACTCAATGGCGTCAGGCTGTATATTCCAGGGCAATGAAATACGTATCGCCTGCCCCGCTTTCTCTCCTAATCCCATTGCTTGAAGAACATGAGAAGATGAGACTTTTCCCGAAGAACAGGCAGATCCCGCCGATACACAATATCCTGCAAGATCAAGCATCATAAGCTGTGTTTGGGCAGAGACCCCAGGTAAAACAACAGATAATGTATTTGGCAAACGTGCGAGGCCTGCATTAAGGCTCTCACCACCAGCTTCCTGGATAACAAGTTCTAATTTGTCTCGCAAATTTCTAATGGGTTCCCAATTTTGTTGGCTCGATTCTTTTAAAGCTGCGGCCATGCCTAAAATATTAGCCAAGGCTGGCGTTCCGCCTCTGCGGCCCCGCTCCTGGCCTCCACCGGTAAATAAAGGCGCTATAGGAATATCTTCAGCCAAGATGAGTGCCCCTACCCCTTTGGGTCCACCAAATTTATGTCCAGAAATAGCTAAACTGGCGCTTTCAATCGCTGTAAGCGACAATGCTAAACGCCCTATTATTTGTACGGCATCAATATGTAGGCGAGCCCCATAGTCTCGGCAAAGGCGTGCGGCATCTTCTAATGGAGATAAAATTCCAGTTTCATTATTAGCGGCCATAATACATACCAAACTTGGCACGCCATCCTGAAGATATTGCCTCAATACGTCTAAATCGAGCAAACCTTGGGAATTAACAGGTAATTTTATCGCTCCCGGGGCACTCTGCAAAATAGCGTCATGCTCCGTAGCCCCAACAAGAATACGCCTTTTTTCAGCAAACCCAAAAGCATGAAGTGCCAGTGCATCTGCCTCTGTCGCTCCAGAGGTGAAAACACAACTCTCCCTATCTCTCTGAAAGTAAGAGGCTATGTTTTTGCGTGCTGTCTCCAGTGCCTGACGTGCCTGACGACCGTAATAATGCACCGAAGACGGATTCCCCTCCATATTCAGACCCTCTAACACAGCCTGACGCGCAGAAGGACGGAGTATTTCTGTGGCATTGGCATCAAGGTAAATAGGGGAGTCTATAGAAGGATGCATTTTGTCGCGAAAACCAAAATAAAATATAAAAACAAAGTAATTTTAGCGTTATCTGGTTCAAAAATCAGTCTTTTTTCAAAAGATTGAACAATTACGGGCTAAAATATGTCGATTTTAGTAGAAATTTAGGCCTTTAACCCGATATACAGCTTTTGCCTAGTGAAAAACATATGCTTTCTCATAAGGCACATATCAATGGGGTCTTAATCCTCTTAATTGATTTTTTCCGACTATCTGCCTTAATCATGGGCTCCATTATTTACAGGACCCACTGGGAAACAGGCAGGTTATAGAATGAGAGACGAATGCCTGAAGTGATGTTTGCTGGCCCAGAAGGGCGGCTCGAGGGATGTTACCACCATTCTGAAAATGCCAATGCACCATTGGCCCTAGTTCTTCATCCGCACCCCCTGCACGGGGGAACAATGAATAACCGCATCACCTACACGATGTACCGCCGATTCCAGGAAATGGGCTTTTCAGTCATGCGGTTCAATTCCCGCGGCGTAGGTCGGTCTCAGGGCCGTTATGATGGCGGTATTGGAGAAATTTCCGACGCAGCCGCTGCCCTCGACTGGATGCAAATGGTAAATCCAAACTCTACTGAGCTTTGGATTAGTGGTTATTCTTTTGGTGCTTTTGTAGGTATGCAACTTCTAATGCGCCGGCCAGAAATTAGCGGGTGGATCAGCATTGCCCCCCCAGCAAATGACTATGACTTTGGTTTCCTGGCACCATGCCCGTGTAGCGGCTTAATGATTGCTGGCGGCAAGGATACCATGGCGCCAGAAGGCAGTATTCGTAAGGTTGTTGAAAAACTCAATACACAAAAGAATGTCACTGTCGATTATCGTATTTTTGACCAGGCCGATCATATTTTTGCCAAACAGGCTGATCTGGTTGCAGATGCTCTTGAAGATCACGTGCTTGTCCGTCAGGCTGAGTTCCGCGCGACCGCACAGGCAGCAGGTTAAAATCTGAGAGAGTTTGCTCAATGACGTTTGATTTCTCGCCCAAAAGCTCTTTTTTACAAGAAGCTAAAGCCAGGGGCATGATCTTCCAATGTACTGATCCTCAGGGCCTTGATGAGGCACTGCTTGCTGGGCCGATTACGGCTTATATTGGTTTCGACCCAACGGCTGATTCTTTGCATATTGGCAATGCTTTATCGATTATGATGCTGCGCCTACTGCAAAAACATGGACATCGCCCCATTGCGCTCATGGGGGGTGGTACAGCGAAAATAGGTGACCCCTCTTTCCGTGATGAAGCCCGTTCGCTTATCTCGGCAGAAACAATTGCCCATAATCTTGCTGGCATTGAGCTTTCTCTTAAACAGTTTTTGAACATTGATGGTCAAAAAGTCGTTCTTGCTAATAATGCTGACTGGTTAGATCGCCTTTCTTATCTTGAGCTATTGCAAGATGTGGGTGTTCAGTTTTCTGTAAGCCGGATGCTTTCTTTTGAAAGTGTCAAACAAAGATTAGACCGTGAGCAAGGTCTGACCTTTTTGGAGTTTAATTACTCCATTTTGCAGGCTTATGATTTTCGTGAGTTAAACCGGCGCCATAAAGCCGTCTTGCAAATGGGAGGATCTGACCAATGGGGCAATATCGTCTCAGGAATAGATCTGGCCCGTCGCACAGATAATGCAAAATTATTTGGCCTGACTACACCTTTGGTCACAACATCTTCTGGTGCCAAAATGGGTAAATCAGCCAAAGGGGCCCTTTGGGTTCGTGCTGAAAAACTACCTATTTTTGATTACTGGCAATTTTGGCGCAATACTGAAGACGCAGATGTGGGGCGTTTTCTTAAAATGTTTACTGATCTTCCTGTTGAAGAGTGCGAACGACTCGGCAGCCTTGAAGGTGCTGATATTAATGAAGCCAAAAAAATTCTCGCTACTGAAGCCACAGCCATTTGTCATGGCCGCGAAGCCGCTGATGAAGCTGCACAAGCTGCTAAAAGGATTTTCGAGCAGGGAGCACTTCAGGCAGCTTTGCCAGAAAAGCAGCTTGAAAAGTCTTTATTTTCAGAAAGTGGCCTTCCTGCCTTTCGTCTTCTGACAGAAGCAGGACTTGCTAATAGCGGTGGTGAGGCAAGGCGTTTGATTCGCGGCGGCGGTGCCCGTTTAAATGATCAGGCTATTGAAGACGAGAACCTCATCATTACCAAAGATTATTTTCAAGATAATGTGCTCAAACTTTCTTCAGGTAAGAAAAAACACATTCTCATTCGTCTTATATAATCCGTGATCAAAAGAGAGGGGCATCTTTTTAAAAGACAAGCCCCTCCTTTTCAGTCAGGTACTCGCTCAAGCACCCAAATAATTTTCTGTCGGCGCAACAGTTTTTTTGCCTGACTATCTATTGTCTTGCCTGGTTCGGATAAGAGAACAATTTGGCGCGTTTTTTCTGGACGTCTCTGACCGAGATAAAGGTCATCTTCTACCTTTAATTTGCCCCCGTTTTGTCTAAACCTCCAAATAGAACCCTCAGCGTGTAAAATAACATCTTCGTCTTCTTGCACAACACGAACACTGGGATGGATGTGAAATCTTATTTTAAAAGAAAGATCACGCTCCCCTTCGACAACCTCTTGACCTCTAAGATCCTCACCATCTGCGCCAAGATAAAGGCTTCTGGACCAGACAGCACCTAAAGGTGCATGAAAACCGTCATGGGAAAGATCAACCCAGTGAGCTTTTGCTGTGCTTTTATGGGCATAACTCACGTGAGAAGGCCGCCGGGTTATGTGGCCATCCTTACCAAACTCACTAGACGATTCTCCCTCGGCTGTTAGTGCATTATGTGCCGCTGTCACACGTAATGCCCCTTTCCACCCCCCACCAAGAGCCGAACCACAATTTACAAATAAACGCTGAGGACCATAGGAAAATTCAAATGATAATGTTCCTGCATGAGCGCGATAATCGAAACCATAAGGAGGGGGAACAGCTGCATCTACGAGCAAAAGAGAACGTCCCAAGGTAAGTCTTATAAACCCACCTTGCGGCAAAATAGGCGTAATGACCCTGTAGCGCTCTGCTCTCTCTAAAAGTGTCTGTATCTCTGACGCACTGCGCTCAAATGAGCCGTTAAAAAGAGCTAATTTTCCATCACCATGACAGAGGGCCCTCAAAACCGAGCATGTTTTTTCTAGAGCTTGCGAGACAATTGGAGGTGTTGAAATATGAAGCGCATTAAGCATCGAAACCAAGCTTAAAAGCTCTCTCACGATTTGAAACTGAGCTTCAGGGCTACGCTCAGTGACGGTTCCATCTGATAAAATGAGGCGCTCTAATTCAGGCTGTAAATAGCGCTGAAAACGTAATAAAAATCCCTGCTGTTCCGGCAAAACCATAAAAGCAGCCAAAAGACCACGCAAGGCCGCCAGCCCTTCCCATCCATGAGGAGGAAGTGGCAACAAAGCTGCTAAAATACGCCCTTCTTTTAGCATGACATCTAAAACACGTTTTTGCGTTTCTTCAGCAGCGGTCTCAAGGCAAAATTCATAATGAGCGAGCCAGTTTGCTAGTCTTTGGCCCATAATGACGCCGTCTTGCGCGATGTCATTTTGTTGTGGACGCTCACACCAGGCATTTATGAGCCCACGCGCGCAAAGACGTGCCTCATTTGTTCCTAATGCTTTTAAGTCACGCAACCACCCAAAAGTAAAAAGCACCTTTTGCAGCTCAGCCGGCCAGGATTCATGCCAGCCTTTCTGCGGAGAAATGGCATAGTCTTTTTGATCAAACTGGAAACGACCTTCAACCAGTAAAGCGCCTTGCTCTACATCCCCCTGCCCTAAATCTCGATAAACATAACTAGGTTTCACCGATGATTTATGATGGATAGGAAGATGAGCAACAGCAACCTTTAACCGACGCCATAAATTAACTTCGTTCATCAAGTTTATGATACATGAGAAAGCTTTACCAAACCTTCAATGGCTGCTTTACGATCTGGTTGTCCAAAAATAGAAGAGCCAGCCACCAGCATGGTAGCCCCCGCCGCTAAAACGCGCGGTGCTGTGTTTTGATCAATTCCCCCATCAACACCTAATATGATGGAACGACCACTTTGCTTGATCATATCAGCTAATGTGCGGATTTTTGGTAACTGGCTTTCCAAAAAGCTTTGCCCGCCAAATCCAGGATTAACGCTCATAACCAAAATAATATCGACAATATCCATTATTTGGGACAAAGCCTCAGGCGGAGTTGCCGGACAAATTGCAACACCAGCTTTGCAGCCTAGGCTACGAATCGTTTGTAATGTACGGTAGAGATGCGGATTATTTTCACAGTGAACGGTGATATGATCTGCCCCTGCCTGAGCTGTAGCCTCTAAATATGGGTCAACTGGTTCAATCATAAGATGAACGTCAAACTTGGCCTGACTATGTGGCCGCAACGCTTTAATAACGGGCATTCCAAACGATATATTAGGCACAAAATGCCCATCCATAACGTCCAAATGCAACCAAGGAGCGCTACTCACATCCTTTAGCTCATGACGCAAATTTGAAAAATCCGCCGATAAAAGGCTAGGTGCTATAATCGGCATGTTTGCTCCAATTAGCTTATAAAATAATTTTGAGGTATTCCCATAAATCTTATATTGTCCTTATTACAATGACTTACAAGATAGTATTGCCTTATTCCTGACATAAAAGCTTTTTCTGGACAGATTATTATCTTTGTTTTATCACTTTAGCGTTCCGAGGGGTGTCTCCTAACTGTGAGGCTGAGATGGTTATACCGGACCCTTTGAACCTGATCCGGCTCATACCGGCGAAGGGACAGGAATTAATGCTAAAATAGTCTGGAAATGTCTATTTAGCCCCTGAACTAACGTCGCGTCACCGGATCTTCCCCATCGTTTTTCGAGGAGAAGATTCTTGCGCACGTCTTTTATTTCTTATAGCTGTGTCGCTATCTTAGGTTTGTTACATTACAACTCTTCCTGGGCTAAAAGTAAGTCCTCTAACACATCGACGCAAATTAAAGATAACACCGTTACAGCGGCTAAAGTAGAGGTCATCACAACACGAAGCTCTACAGCAAATGTACGTGGTGGTGGTCTCATCCGTTCCCAACATGGAACACAGGCAAAGAGTGTTGTGGGGCGCCCTTATATAAATGTCGTTGCACCAACCAATAATGCTTACCAACTAGTAGCTCTGTTACCTGGTGCCAATGTGGCTATGTCAGACCCTTTTGGCATATCACCCCATGTTAATTTGAGTGTACGTGGTTTAGGTTCAAACTCTATTGGAGCTGTCCTTGAGGGCATGCCCATGAATGATCTGGCCTATTATGACATAGCCCCCGGACAATTTGCCGATACAGAAAATTACGCAGAAGTTGCCTTACAACAAGGCTCAGCTGATTTAGACAGCCCGGTTCTGAATGCTGTAGGGGGATTATTATCAATCCACTATCTTGATCCTTCTTTCAAATCAGGTGGATTAGCCTCTTTTTCTTATGGCTCAAATAATATGCGCCGTGGCTTTATTCGCTTGGAAACAGGTGAAATTGGTCAAACTGGTGTGAGAGGCTTCGTCTCTTATTCTAATAGCCATACAGATAATTGGCGCGGTGCCGGTCATGACACACGGCAACATGTGGATTTCAAATTCCTCAAAGAATGGGGAGAAGAAAATCGAGCTAGTTTTCTTGGCTCTTGGAACAGAGCCATTACAAGCTTTTACCCACAAGTTTCACTTGATGACTGGAAGCAAAACGGTATCCACAATAATTTAAATAAGCATTACGATAAGGCACATCCTCTTAGTAATGAAAATTACTGGAAGTTGTGGCGTGAACCGATGGAAACGCTTTATGTAGGAGCGCCGGTTCATGTAAAATTTGATGACGTTTTCTCTCTTGATGTCACACCATATGCCCAGCGTGCTTACGGAAGTGCACCTGGCGGTATGGTGCTCGAAAACGATAATATTTACTTAGGTCATGAGGCCATAGATCGGCCCTTACCCCTTCCAGAAGGGCAAGATGCGTCTCTTGTCCGTAGTGATTACAAGCAAAAAAGTTACCGCTCAGGTTTTACGGCGGCCTTACATGCAAAAGCAGGATGGAATAATTTTACTCTGGGCTACTGGTACGATTATTCCGACGATCATGAACAGCAAGCTTTTCGGTTTGTTGATGCAAATGGATCAGCAGGATCAATCTGGGGACATGGAAATCATATTCACCTAAAAGATGGCAGACGCCTTATAGGAGCTGATTTCCATACGACAGCCCAAATAAACGCCATTTTTATCGGTGATCATATCTCTCTTTTTCATGATAAACTGGCCATGGATATTGGCTTTAAGGAAGTCATGTTATCGCGGGTCGGCACAAATAATGTCCCAGGTCCGCAATATAATGTAAGTCAAAATAGCGCCAAACCTCTTCCACGTTTTGGATTAAGATGGAATATCACACCGCAGGATCAGCTATTTTTTAACGCAACTACAAATTTTCGCGCTCCAGCAGTAACAACTTATTACGACACTTACGATGTCACATCTCCGGGCCTTTGGGCAGAGGGACCACCAAACTAAAAAATGAATATTCAATCGCAGAAGAATTTGGATATCGCCGTACAGGAGACTGGATTACAGGGAGCATTACCTTTTTCAACTATAATTTTACCAACCGCCAAATTTCCACCATCATCCAGCAAAATGGCTCGCAAATTTCCTCGACTATAAATGCAGGGGACAAACATCCCGTGGTGTCGATATAGAATTAGGCACACGCCCCTTTCATCATTTTAGTCCCTATGCGTCTTTCGAGTATCTTCATGCAACGATTGATAATGACCTTCCCGTCAATGGTGACTATTTACCTACGGCAGGTAAAACAGCTGTAAGAAGCCCTCATGTGCAGGCGGCCATAGGGGTGCGTTATGATGATAGCCATGTTTTTGGATTATTCACTGCCCGTTACACTGGCAGGCAATATGCTAGTTTTATGAATGACGAAAGAATTCCGTCTTATATTACAGCAGATTTGAATCTGGGCTATCGCTTCGCAGATTATGACCGTTTAAAGCAGCCAACCTTAATGCTGAATTTTTTAAATATTACCAATCAGCATTATCTTTCAGGCGTGGCTTCCACTCAACTTAATGCTCATAATGTTGTCGGACGCCGTGGTGCAGTCATAGCAGGGCAGGCCCCGCAATATTACATAGGGGGCGGTTTTGCTCTTCTCTTCTCTGCACGATCAGGTTTCTAACCAATGACAAACTCATTAGGTATAGATGATAAGACCAGAGCAAGAGATTGGCCCTACCTTACAGAAAAAGAAGTCATACCTATAGTCAATGCTTATGGATTAAGCGCGGCTATCGACACTATAAGTTGGCACAGTCCAAGGCCTTTTTCTTCAGCAGGCTTGATCAAACTTACTAATGGCACTCAGCTTTTTCTCAAGCGGCAATCTCTTCTCATTCGTTCACCTCAGTCGCTACAGCAAGAACACAATTTTATAAGTCATCTAGTTCAGAAAAATTTTCCCGTTCTTCAGCCCTTAAAAAATAAGAATGAAAGTACGATTACCGTAACTAAAGAATGGGTTTATGAACTTTTCCCCCCGCTCCCTGGCCGGGACTTATATCGCGATACCATTTCCTGGGAGCCCTATCATTCAGAGGCTCAGTCTTTTTCTGCAGGGCAGTTATTAGCCCAGCTTCATAAAGCCAGTGCTTCTTATAAGTGTCCTCCTAAAAAAGACTGCCTTTTACTATCCACCCCTAAACCATTACTTTCATCTCACTTAAAAACGAGTTTGGAAAGCTGGATCGAAACCCAACCGCATCTTGCGGCAATATTAGAGAATTGGCCCTGGCAAGAAGAGCTCTTTACTTATTTAGAGCCTTTTCATGCCCAGTTACGCCCGTTTTTTAGTTCCATAACGCCGTTATGGGGCCATGGTGACTGGCATGGTTCAAATCTTGCTTGGAAAAATGATCAAGCCATAATGGCGTTTGACTTTGGGTTAAGTGACCAAAGCTTTGCAGCGTTTGACATAGCCATTGCAATTGAGCGCAGTTTTATTCGCTGGGTTGATATTAAAAATCCGAAAGCCGTTTCTTATGATTTGCTCTCTGCCTTTTTAAAGGGCTATACGCTTTCAAGACCCTTAACAAAAGACGAAAGAACTCTCATTAAAGTTAGCCTTCCTCTGGCACATATTGCTTTTGCTTTATCGGAGATTTCTTATTACGGCTTTTTTCTTAATGACCAGGCGGGAGCCGAAATTGCTTATAAGAAATATCTCATTGGCCATTTAAAATGGTTTTTGGCAAAAGATGGCCAATCATGCCTGTCTCACCTTGAGACAATTTTGAACTCTCTCCCCTCTACATCAATCAGTGAATAATCATGCTTGAATATATTGGCGTTTTTCTAAGCGCCACTGGTGTTTTCTTCACCACACGCCGTTCTTTATGGAATGGCCCTTTTGCAATGCTAGCCTGCCTTGTCTATGGCTGGATTTTTTTTAACGCCAAGCTTTATGCCGATATGGTTCTACAGGGGATTTTTTTTACCTCTACAATTTACACCTGGTACTCATGGATAGGGCAATATAAGAAGCAAAAAAGAGAGCAGCAGGACACGACATATTTAGTGCTGGAGCCACTTACACTCCCTGCTTTAATTATAGGAATGCTCTTCATCATCATAGGCACAAATTTATGGGGGTGGAGCCTTTATAAATGGACAGATGATCCTGCCCCTTTTATAGATGCTGGCTTAAGTTGTAGTAGCCTTTTGGCACAATATTGGACCGCAAAACGCTATCGTGCCAACTGGCTTTTATGGATTGTGATTGATACACTTTATTGCGGATTATTTATCAATCGCGCCCTGTATCCAACATCTGCCCTTTTTGCTGGCTTCGTCTTACTATCAATTTACGGCTATATAGAATGGGGCCGCAGAGCTAAAAATAAAATCTAAGACTCTCCGGAGAGTTTTTGAACACGTATGAGCTTGCCGGCTGCATTATAGTAAAAGATGACCTCTCCTTTTCTTTCAGCATAGCCGTCAGGTGAGCCGTGTTTAGTACGAAATAAAAGGCGTGATCTTTCAGGCTGCTCAACGACGTCATCGCCCTTTGGTACATAATGAAACATGCTAAAATCTGCATATTTATGCACTAATTGCGAAGAACGATAGAGCTGATCAAGGGTTGGTTTTTTCTTAACATCGCCAAAAGTCGGGGCGGAATCAGCAAAACTCACATGTGAGAGTGAGACTGAAGCAACACCAAGCAAGGCAGCACAAATTTTAAAAATAAGGGGCTTGCTCATGTTTCTCTATCCTCTCACTCTACATATA
Organism: Aristophania vespae; assembly: GCF_009906835.1. Lineage (NCBI taxonomy): Bacteria > Pseudomonadati > Pseudomonadota > Alphaproteobacteria > Acetobacterales > Acetobacteraceae > Aristophania > Aristophania vespae. Next base: position 156,172 of record NZ_CP047652.1, on the reverse strand, counting down.
TCTATTGAGCTACTTTTAGCACAGTTTTAGGAACTTGCTGAGGCTCAGTTTTTCGGCTCCACCCTCCCCCTAAGGCACGATAAAGCGTAACCATATTCTGGAAGCGGGCAGCTTGCACAATAATTTGTGATTGCTGGTCCTGATATAACTGCCGTTCCTGAACCAAAGTCGTCAAATAATCATCGATACCTGCACGAAAACGCATATAAGCTAAATCATATGCTTTTTTTGATTGTCCAACCAATGAACTCATATGGGTATCTTGCGTTTTATAAGTTTCACGCGCTGTCAAAGCATCTGAAACTTCTTTGAATGCCGTCTGCACTGTTTTTTGATATTGAACAGCAGCAGCCTGGGCTCTTGCCTTGGCAGAACGAAGATTACCTGTATTTTGCCCCCATGTTAATAAGGGTATGCTGATATTGGGCGAAACACTCCAGGTTTGAGCTATATTACTAAAGAGCTTTCGAAATTGAAGAGAGCTTGTCCCTTCAGAAGCTGTAAGAGAAACCTTTGGAAAGAAAGCAGCCCTAGCCGCACCAATGACAGCATTAGCCCCTTTAAGATTATGTTCAGCAGCCTGAATGTCAGGGCGTTGCAACAGCAGATCAGAGGGTAAACCTTCTGGTAAATCCCCAATCATTGTTTGCTGCCCCATGGGCGCAGGTGGTGGCAAATCGTCGGGCAAAGGCCTGCCTACAATAAGCTGTAGAGCATGTTCATCTATAGCAACAGCACGCGTTTGCTGAGCAATATCAGAACTTGTCTGCTCTAATTGTGATTGAACCTGCGCCAATGTCAAAGCATTAGCTTGGCCATGATCATAATTAAGCTGCGTAAGCTTCAATGTTGCTTCACGCGTTTTGTAAGTGCGTTGTGCTAAATCCAATAATTTTTTGTCAGAAAGCCACTGAATATAAGTCTCAGCTAATTGCGAAACTGTCGTAATCCATAGATTACGCAAATTTTCGGCAGCACTTAAGGTAAGCTCTTTCTCATTACGCGTGAGATTGCGTATACGGCCCCATAAATCTATTTCATAAGCAGAAAAGCCGATAGACGTTTGATAAAAACGTATCATACCCGCTTTCTCACCCTGCCCTGGAGCAAAAGAGAAACCGGCTGCGTCAGACGGGCTGTTATACATACCGTTTCCCCCCACAGAGATCTGAGGGAAAAGAGCTGCATTCTGGACCTGATACTGACCGCGTGCTTCAACAATCGCAGCCATTTGAGACGCTAAATCACGGTTATTAGTCAATGTCAGCTCAATAAGGCGCTTTAAGCGAGGATCTGTAAAGAAATCCTCCCATCCCAGATCAGTCACCTTACGCAAGGCTTTCTGATTCTGCGAGCTTGTATCAGCAGGATATTTGGCTGAAATTTTACCATCGGGGCGGTGATAATCTGGCGCCAAATTACATGACGCCAGCAAGAACAAACTACTCAGCCCAAAAGATGATGCTTTACGAAGCATTTTCTTGATCCCCTCCCTGGGCTAATTTTATTCTTTCTTCTTCAAGAGCCTGCTTTTCCGTTAAGCGTTTGACACGGAACAAGCGCAAAATAACGACAAAGAAAAGCGGCACAAAATAGATTGCCAATATAGTGGCCGTAATCATACCTCCGACAACGCAGGTGCCGATAGCAACACGTGCCGCCGATCCTGCCCCTGTAGCAATGGCAAGCGGAAACACACCACAGACAAAAGCAATAGAGGTCATCAAAATAGGGCGCAAACGCTCACGCCCTGCTTTTAACACGGCAACATCAAGTGTATCGCCCTTTTCCCAGAACTCTTTAGCAAACTCCACAATCAGAATAGCGTTTTTCACCGCAAGCCCAACGGTTGTTAAAAGACCAACCTGGAAGTAAACGTCATTACTCAAACCGCGCCCTAAAGTGGCCAAAATCCCCCAAGAACACCTAATGGCAACACTAAAAGGACTGAGATAGGAATAGCCCAGCTCTCGTAAAGAGCAGCAAGACAGAAAAGAATAACAATCACTGCCAGAGCATAAAGTGGCCCAGTCGCATTGCCCGAGGCATGTTCCTCAAAAGAAAGCCCCGTCCATTCATAACCAACGCCAGCAGGGAGTTCAGAAATAATCTTTTCCATTTCTGCCATAGCACGGCCAGAACTTACTCCCGCTGCAGGCTGACCCTGAATTTCAAAAGCACTATTACCGTTATAATTTTCCACCTTTTGTGGACCGACAACCCAATGCCCATCCACAATAGTGTTAAATGGAACCAGAAGTCGCTGATTATTACGAATGTACCAACGTGCTAAATCCTCTGGGCGCATACGCGCATAGGCCTCACCCTGAATATAAACCTGCTTAACACGGTCATTACGCGTAAACTGATTCACATAAATGGAGCCAAGAGCACCCTGAATTGTTGTGTTAATATCTTCGTTTGTAATCCCCTGAGCATTCGCCTTTTCACGGTCAAGATCCAACACATATTGTGGGGCATCTTCCATCCCCATGGGACGGACTGCCGAAAGTAGCGGGTTTTTGTTAGCCTTTGCCAAAAGCTGATTACGCGCTGCTACCATGGCAGCGTGCCCTATATGGCCGCGATCTTCCAGCTCGATGTCAAACCCGGTTGCGTTACCCAGCTCCAACACGGCAGGCGGATTAAGAGCATAGATTAATGCCCTGGATCACCAGCAAAATGTTTCATGATCTGGCTAGCAATATGCATTGTCGTATGTTCATAACCAGGACGCTCGTCCCAGGGCTTCATACGCACGAAGAATGCACCAGCACTCTGCCCCTGACCTGCAAAGCTAAAACCATTAACAGAAAAAACAGCTTCTACATCTTTGCCGTAAGTTTTGAGAATATAGTTTGAAATTCTATGATTGACTTCGGCAGTTTGAGCATTGGTTGCACCAGGGCGCATGGCAACCTGACCAAAGATCAGGCCTTGATCTTCATCAGGTAAAAAGCCATGAGGTACTTTGGTAAAAAGAAATGCCACAATAATCGTTAAAATACCGAAACCTATCATGCTCAGGCGTCGGTGATGCAAAATATGCTCCACCCCATTCACATAACGATCTGTGAAACGGCTAAACCATTTATTAAACCAAATAGCTGGCTTAAATTTTACTTCATGATGACCAGGTTTAAGCATTGAGCCGCATAAAGCTGGTGTCATGATCACAGCCACCACAACGGAAAGCCACATAGCTGCAACAATGGTGATTGAGAACTGGCGATAAATCACACCAGTTGAACCACCAAAAGCAGCCATTGGCAGGAACACCGCCGTAAGCACCAATACGATACCAATAAGAGCACCCGAAATCTCATCCATAGAAACGCGTGACGCTTCCTTGGGAGAGAGCTTTTGCTCTGACATAACGCGCTCAACGTTTTCGACAACCACGATGGCGTCATCGACCAACAGCCCCACCGCGAGCACCATTGCAAGCATGGTCAGGGTGTTAATGGTGTAACCCAGAGCTGCAAGCACCGCAAATGTGCCCAGCAACACCACAGGCACCGCAATCGTAGGAATAAGGGTCGCTCGAAAATTCTGTAAAAAGACCAACATCACAATGAAGACGAGCGCGATCGCCTCAGCCAGCGTTTCTACGACTTCACTAATAGAATGGGTGATGAATGGCTCAGTATCTAACGGATAAACAAGTTTAAGCCCTGGCGGAAAAAACTGTGACATTTCGTCAAGTTTTTCACGGATAGCGGTTTCAGTTGTCAGCTGATTTGCCCCAGGAGCCAACTTGAGGGCCATAGCCGCAGCAGGTTTATTATTATAAAATGCCGTGGTGGCGTAATTTTGTGCGCCTAACTCTGTACGAGCCACATCCTTTAAGCGAACCTGACTTCCGTCTTTTTGAACCTTTAAGAGAATCTCTTTGAACTGATCGGGGTTATTAAGGCGCGTTGGACCAATAACGGTAGCATCAAAACCAATATTTTTTGCTGCCGGAAGCCCCCAAGCTCACCCGAAGAAACCTGAATATTTTGATTTTCAATAGCTGTTTTAACATCAGCAACTGTCAGCCCATAATTAAAGAGCTTATCAGGATCGAGCCAAACACGCATCGCATATTCGGCACCAAAAATTTGGTGATCACCAACACCTGAAACGCGAGATAATGGGTCAGAAATATTAGACGCAATATAATCCGCAATATCATAATTGTTCATGCTACCATCGGTAGAAATGAACGCCAGAACCATCATGAAGTTTTTAACAGCTTTGGTAACGCTAATACCCTGTGCTGTAACTTCCTGTGGCAAGCGCGGCTGCGCTAATTGAAGCTTATTTTGTACCTGCACCTGAGCAATATCTGGATTAGTGCCCTGCGCAAAGGTGATATCAATTTCCATATTGCCGCTTCCATATGAGGAAGCGGACATATATTCCAAATGATCGATACCGGTCATTTGTTGCAAAATAGGCTGAACAACGACGTTATTAACCGTATCTGCCGAAGCTCCAGGATAAGTAACCGTGATTGCAATCATAGGAGGCGCAATACTTGGATATTGCGCGATTGGCAGCTTGAAGATGGAAACACCACCCACAAGCATAATAATCAGGCCGATCACCCATGCAAAAATCGGACGATCAATAAAATAACGAGACAGACCCATCAGTGATTACTCCGCCTCAACTTCTTTAAAATCAACGAAATGGGGGGCAACCTTTGCCCCAACCCTGATTTTTTGAAGTCCACTGATAATAACGCGATCTCCAGGCTTAAGGCCTGACTTCACCAGCCAGGAGGCCCCGATGGAGCGGGCAATTTCGATGATACGAATGTCGACTTTATTTTCGTCATCAATGACCATAACATAAGGCTGTGCTTTAGTATTACGCTGCACAGCAACCTGGGGTACCAAAAGTGCCGAAGAATCAATACCTTCTTTAATGTGAGCATGTACAAACATACCTGGCAAAAGAAGATAATCAGGGTTTGGCATGACAGCCCGCATGACTAAAGTTCCCGTCTCAGGATCAACAGTAACTTCAGATAATTGCAAACTACCTGTCTTTTCATAGGTGGACCCATCGGATAACTCGACAGTTACAGCTGCATCCTTCTCATTAACGCGCTGGATTTGTCCCTTATCCAGCTCACGCCGCAGGCGAAGCATATCTTTAGCAGCGACATTAACGTCGACATAAATAGGATCGAGCCTTGTGACAATTGCAATAGGCTGAGCCTGACCTGCCGTGACAAGCGTGCCTTCAGTATAAAGAGTACGCCCGATACGGCCATCTATAGGAGATAGAACATGCGTATAGCGAACATTAACCGCAGCAGTTTCTAACGCCGCCTTAGCCTGTACAACCTGTGCTTCTGCCTCACGGGCAGCAGCTAAAGTATTGTCAAATTCCTGTTGACTGACAGCGCGGGGTCCAACCAGATGGCGGTAACGCTTTAACTGCGCTTCTGCACGGGCGGCAGTCGCCTTTGCTTCCATCAACTTACCTTTAGCCTGGTCATAAGCTGCTTGATAAGGCGGAAGGTAGATTTGGTAAAGCTGCTGTCCAGCCTTAACATCTTTTCCCTGCTCAAAATTGCGCGATACGATCACACCATCAACCTGAGGACGAATTTCAGATTGCTCAAAAGCACTTGTCCTGCCAGGCAATGACGTCTCAAGCGTAATTTGCTGGGGATGCATTTTAATAACATCAACAGTCTGAGGCTTGGGCGGAGGAGAGGCCTTTTTCTGGCATCCAGAAAGCAGAGCAACCCCCGCAAGAAGAGCTAAACTGTTATAGCCCCAAGACTTACGAAAAGCAGAAACTGATCTATAAGATAAATTGTAAACGGCCATTGGGACACTATGACTCACAAAAAAGACCACGGAATTTTGATGATTTATTTCACTTAAGCATGGAAACTATCTGGTTTCCTCGCTAAAGGTCAATTAGATTTGTGTGTCTTACAAGGATTTAATTTTGTCTCCGCACGCTAAAACCGGCAATGCTGCTTTCATAAAACACGCCAATGAGAGTAACAGCCTCGGGGAGTCAACACTCTTGGATTTTTCTGAAAAAAATGCAGGAGATGAGCTGAAACGCCAAAATATTCTCGATACTACTTGCACTCTTTTGCAGTCACATGGTTACAGAGATATTTCCATGGATAATATTGCCAAAAAAGCTGGTATGTCCAAAAAGACGCTTTATTTATATTTTCCTTCCAAGCATGCTCTTTTGGAACAACTGCTCCTGGAAAGGCTATTTTCTCACCTGGAAACTTCTCCAGATTATGAAGGTGATATTGAAACACAGCTCACAAATTTTTGTTATGATCTCGCCCGTAAAATTCTAGACACAAAACGCTTGGGACTGTTACGGGCTATCATTGGTGAAACAACCCGTTCGGCTACAGTTCAACGCCTTATGACAGAGCTTTTTCACCTTTCTGGTCCTAAATTTGGCCTACAGCGCTGGCTCGCAGTTCAAAAAGAAAAAGGACTTTTGAAGATTACCTCTCCTAAAGATGCTGCTGATTATTTTTTCGGTCTAACCTTGGGGGTGCCTATGCTGTCTCAACTAGCCCATTGTGGCCCACAGAGGGACCAGGAAGATTTTTCCCGCTTTGTGAAAGAAGGCATTCATATCTTTCTGGCCGCCTATCGTGTCAAAGATTAACCTCATCATTTTAAGCATTCTGATTTTGCCAGCCCTTGCCTTATTGCAAGGATGCACCTCTTCGCACCGCTCTATTTATAACCGTTATTACCCAAATGCTCCTAATGCCTATAAGGCACCTGGGCCCATTAATGATCCATGGCAACCCTACATCCAAGCAGCAGCAAATCGCTTTAATATCCCGGAACACTGGATAAGAGCCGTAATTCAGCAAGAATCAGGTGGCCATCAATATCGCAACGGACAGCCTATAACGTCTTCAGCTGGGGCTATGGGGCTCATGCAACTCATGCCCACGACCTATGCCGACATGCAGCAACGCTTTAACCTGGGCTCTGATCCTTTCGAGCCATATGATAACATCATGGCAGGATCAGGCTATTTGAAAGTGCTTTATGACAAATATGGAGCACCCAGCTTTTTAGCCGCTTATAATGCAGGGCCCATTGCTCTAGAAAATTACCTAAATTATGGACGCACTCTTCCTCGAGAGACCAGAAATTATGTCGCCGCAATAACACCTCACTTAGGTGATTATGCTCCACTCACTGGCCCCCTAGCCCGTTATGGCACTAAATTCCAAAGACAGGGACATTACAGCCCTACTCAGCACTATATTGCTCAGAAATCTGTCAGCAACCCTGGAAACAATAAGCAACCAGCCGCAGCACCACATTTGGAAAGCTTATTGGCGGCCTATGCAGCTCATTATGGCGACTGGACCATCCAGATCGGAGCTTTTTCTAATCTGGGACAAGCACGTTATGCAGCAACTGTAGCGCGTCAGGCTGATTTTAAAATGCTTCAAGGTACACGAATCGTGACTCAACAGGTAAAAAAATCTAAGATTATTTTGTGGCGCTCTCGTTTGCAGGGTTTAAGCGAGAAAAATGCCAGACAATCATGCAGAAATTTACGCATAAAGGGACTTGGTTGCACACCTATTGCTCCAGGACATTAAGGCCTCAAGCAGGAATAGATTGGCAAAAAAGACAAGTTAGCTTATGGTATGCATGCCTAGAACACATAGCAGCCAAGCTTTTTTTGAGGGAGTCCTATGCCAATGCGGCTTAGTCTATCTTGTACCAGTGTCAGGATCACTCTATGACGCAATTGACAGATGACAAAAAAGGGTCACATCCCGGAGCTATTAGCGAAGAAGGCTACCATAAAGATCTGGGAAGCCGTCATATACAGATGATCGCTCTAGGCGGTGCAATTGGCACCGGGCTCTTTTTAGGTGCGGGCTCTCGTCTTCAAGAAGCTGGCCCTTCGCTCGTCATAGTCTATGCTATTTGCGGCCTATGCGCTTTTATGATTCTCCGCGCTATGGGCGAACTTGTGATGTATCGCCCAACAAGTGGCAGTTACGTAACATATGCGCGGGAATTTCTGGGAGAATGGGCCGCTTATACTGCGGGTTGGTTCTCTTTTCTGAACTGGGCCATGACGGGTATTGCTGATATTACAGCCATTGCTCTTTACATGCATTATTGGCCCATCTTCAGTGATATTCCGCAATGGGTTATCGCCTTTGGAGCGCTCCTTGTAGTGGGTGGGGTAAATCTTACAGGCGTACGTTATTTTGGCGAAATTGAGTTCTGGTTCTCACTCATTAAAGTGCTGACTCTTGCAGCTTTCTTGGTTGTTGGAATTACGATTCTCTTTATGGGGGTCGATGTAGGTGGGCACAAACCCGGCCTTCACCTGATTTCACAAAGTGGTGGTTTTTTTCCACACGGATTTATTGCACCACTTATGTTGATCCAGGGCGTTATTTTTGCTTATGCCGCAACTGAACTTATTGGCGTTGCCGCTGGGGAATGCAAAGATGCCCATAAAATTGTCCCTCGGGCGGTCAATAGCGTTATTTGGCGTATTCTAATCTTTTACGTTGGCTCTATAGCACTTTTAGTCTGCCTTCTTCCCTGGACAGAATATGAAGCAGGTGTAAGCCCGTTTGTGACGTTCTTTGAAAAGCTTGGTGTGCCAGGTGCAGATAATATCATGAATTTTGTCGTACTCACTGCGGCATTATCCAGCTTAAATTCAGGACTGTACTCCACAGGGCGTATTTTACGTGCTCTATCATTAGGCGGCTCAGGGCCCAAAGCCATGAGTAAGCTTAGCCGGCAATCTGTTCCCTATGTCGGAATTTTGGCGACTTTAGCGATTTATCTTATCGGTGTGGGGTTAAATTACCTTATTCCATCCCAGGTTTTTGAGGTTGTTCTTAGTCTTTCTTCACTTGGCGTTTTAGGAACATGGGCTTCTATTATTTTATGCCAACTTCAACTTCATAAAAAGATTCGTGAAGGTAAAATCGCCCCTACAGGCTTTACGATGCCTGGAGCTCCCTATAGTGGCTGGATTACACTCGGCTTTCTGATCTTTGTCGTTGTTATGATGGTATTTGATTACCCATCGGGAACGCTTTCTGTAGCAAGCATTCCTCTCTTAGCAGCAATATTTTGTGGTGGCTGGTACATTCTCAAACGTAAAAATCACTCATAAAAAATGGTTTTTACCGTTTGAAAAGCTGGTAATTCTATAAAAAAACCTCGGAATATTCCGAGGTTTTTTTGGATATATTAGGGCGATATAGGCTATTTCCGTGATGTGTCTTTCTTTGACCCTCCACGAGGGCGCATAGCAGCCGGTAAATTATCGCCTGTTACAGCATAATAAACCCGTTCAGCAATATTAGTAGCGTGATCACCGATACGCTCGAAATTTTTCGCAATAAAAAGCAGCTCGGTACAGGGGCGAATATTTCGTGGATCTTCCATCATATAAGTTACGAGCTCGCGAAAAAGCGTCGTATAATATTCGTCCACCCCTTTATCAGACTGCCATACCGCAACGGCTAAATCCGGGTCTAACCTATTAATCGCCTGAACCGTTCTCTGGAAATTTTCTTTTACCAATCGGCCCATACTCAACAAACCAGAGAGAGAAATATGCCCCCCTCGGCAGCAGCCTTAATGGCCTTACGCGCAATAGAAGCAGCGTAATCACCAATACGCTCAAGATCACCCGTTATTTTAAGAGCAGCAACGATCTCTCTAAGGTCACCGCCCATTGGACTTCTAAGAGCTAAAAGACGGATAGCAAGCCCTTCGACCTCACGTTCAATGTCGTCTACTTCAGGATCTTGGGTGACAGCATTATTGGCTGCTTCCTCATCATGATCAGCAATGGCGGTTAAGGCCTGATCAACCTGGCTTTCAACCAACTGTCCCATTTTCGCCATTAACTCACGAAGATGGTCAAGTTCGTGCTCGTAACTTCTTACAATGTGTGAACGGTCAAGAGGCATAACTTTTATCCAAATCTACCCGTGATATAATCCTGGGTTTGTTTCTGACGAGGATTCGTAAAAATACGATCGGCTTGGTCAACTTCTATCAAACGACCCATATAGAAAAAGGCAACACGATCAGCACAACGGGCTGCCTGCTGCATGTTATGAGTCACAATTGCTATAGTAAATTCTTCTTTGAGTTCATCAAGCAACTCTTCTATGCGTGCCGTAGAAATTGGATCAAGAGCCGAAGTTGGCTCATCAAGCAGCAAAACTTCTGGTCGTGTTGCAATACTGCGAGCGATACACAGCCTTTGCTGTTGTCCACCAGAAAGCCCAGAAGCTGGAGCTTTCAGGCGATCCTTTACCTCATTCCACAAAGCAACACGTGTCAGGACATCTTGTACACGTTCATCCATCTCTGTACGGCTTAAGCGTTCATGCAGACGTACTCCAAAGACGATATTATCATAAATAGACATAGGAAAGGGTGTTGGCTTTTGAAAGACCATTCCGACCCGAGCCCTTAAAACATCCAGATTCATTGTTTTATCTAAGATGTTTTTTCCGTCGAACATGACCTTACCTGTAGCGCGCTGCCCAGGGTAAAGGTCGTACATACGGTTAAAAACACGCAATAATGTCGATTTACCACAACCACTTGGGCCAATCATGGCCGTAACCTGCTTGGCAGGGTAATTGATCGATATATCGTGTAAAGCGTGATGATTGCCGTAATAGAAATTAAGATTTTGAACAGCAAGGGCTGTTTCACGCTCATCGTTCTCAGGAAGATACATTCTTGGGCCTTGATTCATGAATTTACTCTTTTTGATCACTAACGACGTGAAGAGAGCCGCACTACAATATTAATCATCAGCACCCCAACAGTAACAATTAAAGCACCGGCCCATGCAAGCTGAACCCAATCGTCATAAGAGGCCCCGGCATATTGGTAAATTGCAATAGGCAAACTCGCCATCGGTTTGGACAAATCCCATGACCAACTTTGATTACCTAAAGATGTAAATAATAAAGGCGCTGTTTCACCGCCCATTCTGGCCAGAGCGAGTAAAACACCCGTTAAAACACCTTGCCTCGCAGAACGTAAACAAAGAGAAAAAGTTACCCGCCATTTTGCCGCACCAAGGGCCGCGCCAGCTTCTCTCATGGCTGTTGGAACTAAACGCAGCATATCTTCGGTTGTACGAATAATGACAGGCACAGCCAAAACAGCTAATGCAACCGCCCCTGAAAAGGCTGAAAAATGCCGAAAAGGTGCTACTAAAAGCTGGTAAATAAATAACCCCACTAAAATGGAAGGCACTGACATCAGCACATCAGAAACAAAACGCACAATAGTCGCAAAGCGATTAGTTTTCGAACCATATTCAGAGAGATAGACACCACATAGTAGCCCCAAAGGTGCTGCAATTAAAAGTGCCAGGCCCGTCTGAATAATGCTCCCTAAAATCGCATTACCCAATCCGCTATGGCTACCCGGTGGGCCCATCGGTTTTGTAAAAACTGTTAGCGATAAAGCTGCAATTCCTTTGCTAAGAAGCATATATAAAATGGAGAGGAGCGTGAGAATGAGTATAATACCAGCTAGGGTACTCATCACTGTAGCTAATTTACTCATCACGCGCCGATATGACGTTAGCCTATCACCGCGCCACCGGGTCTGAGCATTTTTTTCAACACTCATTGACGCTTGCCTTTTAAAAGACGCGCACACGCTAGACTCAGACACGAAAGAATCATCAAAACGAACCCTAACGCCATTAGCGCAGAAAGCCGTAAAGACCCTTCGGGACTTTCAGGAAACTGCAATGCTATAAGAGATGCCACTGTACTACGTGGGGAAAAAAGAGACCAACCAATAGATGTCACATTTCCGATAACGAACGTAACAGCCATGGTCTCACCCAAGGCACGCCCCATGCCCAGCACGATTGCCCCTATCATACCACTTCGTGACCATGGTACAATCACTTTACGCATAACCTCCCAACGCGTAGCACCAAGACCATAGGCGCTTTCTTTCAACATGGGCGGAACGGCGCTAAAAACGTCGCACATGACAGCTGTAATGAAGGGAGCAATCATCACAGCTAAAATAATACCCGAGGTCATAAGACCTGTTCCGATAGGAATACCTTTTAATAAGGGACCAATGAGAAAGAGATCGGCACAGTGATGATTTAGAAAGCGCTGAACCGTCCCCGACATGAAAGGGACAATCGTAAAAAATCCCCACATACCAAAAATGATGGATGGCACAGCTGCTAAGAGTTGAACTGCTGTTCCGATAATGGCTGCTATACGTGTAGGAGCAATAGACGTTAGCCAAAATGCCGTACCAAAAGCTAAGGGTACAGCCAAGATAATGGCTATGATCGTGCTAATAACTGTTCCGAGAAGGGGCGCTAGAACACCATATTGATTTGTGACAGGATTCCAATGAGCGTGATAGAAAAAACCCAACCCAAAAGTTGCAAAAGCTTTTTCGCCACCAACGGCCATAAGCACAATAAGGCCGCCCAAGACCAAAAGCACCAAAGCGGCACTTATCCAAAAAAGCCAATGAAAAAAAGCGTCTAAGTCTAATATGCTTTTTTTAGATCGTGGCTCAAGCGGCAATTTCATGGCTTAAAACCTTGTATCCCGACAATATATAAACGATGCCATGAAATGACATGCTCTTTTGTGCTTTAGCGTTCCTAATCTCAAAGGACAACCTTATTTCCTGTAAAGGAAGAAACAAAATGAAGTGGGATGAAAAGAACTTCATTCTTCAGTAGGCTATTTTCAGCTCTGATTTTAATATAGTCTCTTTTATAAAAGGCCTTTAGGCTCAGGCGTAAGGAATTTACTCCGTGGCAGAACAGTCTCATAAAGCGCTCTCTTCTAACGCTTCTCTCTCAGCTGGCAAGATGAGTACTTTTAGGGGGTATGTGGAGGAATTTTCTAATGGCCTCATCCGTGGCTGGGCCCTTAACATTAACGCACCTTCTAACCCCGTAATAATCCACCTCCTTGTAGATCAGCAGGAGGTAGCACAATTTCCCTGTGATCAACCACGCCCAGATGTAAGTAAAGCTCTTAATCTTACAACAGATATTGTTGGGTTTAAATTTAACCTACCGGCATTTTGTTTTGATAATCAGCCTCATCAAATTGGTTTGCGTTTTCCAGATCGCTCCGTTCTAGCTTTTCCAATTAATCATCAAGCCAACCAGTTTTGTGAAACGATCATCTTTCCTGGAAAAGCAAAAAGTGAGTATCGCAGTTTTATAGACGGTGTTTTTAACAATATGCTCAGAGGCTGGGTAACAAAACGTTCCACGCCTTATGAAAAGTGGGGAGGTAACCTTATTGTTTCAGCCACGGTTGACGGTATGTCGCTGGCAACAGCCCGCGCCAATCACTACCGTGGAGATGTTGCTGAATCTTTAAAAAGCGAACCAAATTGCGGTTTTGAAATTCCGCTTCCTGTTTCTCTTAGAGACCATAAATTACATCATTTTGATGTAAAAATCGTTCCAGAAAACATTCCTCTTAGAAACAGCCCTTTTAAAACATCACTCGTCAGCGACGATCTTGAAGCCCGCCTGGTTGAGCTTGAAGCAACCATCGGCAATTTACATCGGCAGTTAACGACTTTGCGGCGTAATGTAAAAGATCTCATTCCAAAACGCCCTCCAAATTTAACACAATATGATGAATGGGCACGTGCTTATCAAAGGGCTTTAAGGGAGCGTACAGAACATTTGCGTTTGGCCAACCCCTTATCTCGCCAGCCCCTTATTAGTGTTATTTGTCCGGTATGGAAGCCACAACTTACGGATTTCCGCGCTGCTATAGACTCGGTGCTTCATCAAACTTACTCAAACTGGGAGCTTATTTTAGTTGAGGATGGCAGCGATCACGCCGAGATACATGCTCTTATGCGCACCTATAGCCAACAAGATAAGCGCATTAAGAGTTTTTTCTTAGAGCAAAATAGCGGTATCGCTGAAGCTACAAACAAAGCCATAAGCTATGCAAAAGGAGCTTATATTGCTTTTTTTGACCACGATGATTTACTCAGCCCCGTTGCTCTTGAAATTATGCTCCGTGCTGCCCTCACTACGCAGGCAAAATTACTTTATTCAGATGAGGATAAAATTGATCCGGCCGGTTATTTTCTCGAACCCAATTTAAAACCGGATTTTAATTACCGTTATCTTCTGGGATGCAATTACATATGCCACCTCACGATGGTAGAAAGCCAGACGCTGCGTAAAGTTGGCCCTCTTCTAAAAATCTATGACGGTGCCCAGGATCATGATCTCATTTTAAGGCTGGTAGAGCATTTACCAGAAGACGCGATTTTTCACGTCAAAGAGATACTTTATCATTGGCGTAAAGCAGAAAATTCAACGGCAGCGACTCTTACAAATAAAAATTATGCCATTATGGCGGGAGTTAACTGCGTTCAGGACCACCTAAAACGTCAGAATATGAAGGGAAAAGTCTCTTCCATAGATAAATTAAGTATTTATAAAATTGACTGGACTAGCCGTGCTCAACCAAGCGTTACAGTCATCATTCCCTTCCGCGATGAAGTGGACGTGACAAGACGTTGTGTAGATACGTTATTAGAGCAACAAAATTATCGTAATATGCGTTTGATGTTAGTAGATAATTTTTCTGTTCAGGAAGAAACATTATCTTATCTGGAAAATATCAAAAACGATCCTCGAGTTGACGTCATACGTTTAGAAGAAAAATTTAATTTCTCACGGCTTAATAATATTGCCGCTGCTCAATCTTTTAGTGACTATCTTTTATTTTTAAATAATGACGTCTTTGTTCATCAAAAGGATTTTATCAAAAAACTCGTACTAGAAGCTGTTTCTTTCCCCAAAGTGGCCATTGTCGGGGCCCGCCTTTTATATCCCAATGGAACAATTCAACATGCAGGCGTCGCAGTAGGACCTGACATTATCGGCGCTCACATGCATCGTGGAAAACCAGGCAATGACTATGGTTATATAGGGCGAATTCGCTTGAGTCATGAGGTCACTGCCGTCACGGGAGCGGCCATGCTCATTAAGCGCGACCTGTTTCAGCAAGTAGGCGGGTTTGATGAGATCGGCCTTCCTGTCGCTTATAATGATGTCGATCTCTGCTTAAAAATAAGACAAAAAGGCTGGCATATTCTTTATTGTGCTGAGGCTGTTGCAGAACATTATGAAAGTCTTTCTCGCAAAAGTGATGACCGTCCAGAGCACGAAGAAAGGTTTTTTCATGAGATGGAACAAATAAAAGAGCGTTGGAGGGGTGTTCCCCTCTTTGAAAATGATCCATCCTACCCACGTTACTTTAGAGAGGATGGAGAAACTTTTTTTGATCTTCGCACTCTTGAAACTATTATGTGAGATAATACCGTAGTGGGCCCTTGCCTACCATCTCTATAGAGATAGGTTGTTAGAAAGGACATTTTTATGGCTAAAACGACTCATTTCCGCACAAAAAATAACACGCCTGACAACACCAAGGCTGTTTCAATTGAACTTCTTAATGCGCGCTTAGCCGATTTAATTGACTTAGCTCTTGTTACAAAGCAAGCCCACTGGAACTTAAAAGGAACACACTTTATCGGTGTTCACTTAATGCTTGATGGGTTCCGTACTCAGGTTGATAATTTCGCTGACATGGCAGCAGAGCGTGCGGTACAGTTAGGTGGATATGCCTTTGGCACCGTGCAGACCGTCGATAAAAAGACAACCTGCAAACCTTATCCAACCGACATCTACAAAATTGAGGATCACCTCAAGGCGCTTATTGAGCGTTATGGCCAGGTTGGTAACAATATTCGTGAAGCGATCAAAACCACTGCTGAAGCAGGTGATGATGACACGGCCGACCTCTTCACAGAAGTTTCTCGTGGGCTTGATAAGAACCTTTGGTTCATGGAAGCTCATTTACAGGACAAAAAAGAAACCACTAAAGGGTAAGATTTTCTTCCAGAGATCTTGTCTAAAGAGCGTGAGAGATAATCTCACGCTCTTTTTTATTTTACAAAGATTGAGCCAAATGTTCGCGCGCGAAATAAAAAGGATCATCTTTCAATACGTCGATCACTTTGCGCCCGTCAGGAAGCACTATATCCTTTTTGGGAATAAAGGACTCAAGCTCGGTCATAGATGTGGGCTCGGTTCCAGTTGTAAGTTCTTGCTTAGCGAACCCTTCAAGAACAAAGCGAACGAAACGACGAAAATCATCCTCTACCAAGGGAGTGGGCATTTCACCACGCTGGCGCTGCACAACCCAGCCACGGGTCAGTGTTTCTAGGCTACCCCACTCATTTGCTTCCGTTCCCAAAGCCCTCTGGCTCAATGTTTCAATACTGGCTTTACTTAACTGATCCAGGTCTTCAGGTGTCAGTTTACCAGGAGGAACAGAAGGGGCTTTTTTAACGACCCAATGCTCTACAAGCAACCTTAAGGCAGGTAATATCTCAAGTGACATAGGGCAACTCCCTTATAACAAATATGCCTAGTTTATTTAGCCAATAACACGGGCAATAAGGCGTTCATACTCCCGCAAATATTTTTTCACATCTAACACGGCACAAGCCTCTTTATGAGCCTTAGCCCCAAGACGTTGCGCTAAAGGTTCGTTCTCTAAAAGTTCCATAACTCCTTCCGCAATTTTGTCCGGCTCCAAAAAAGGTACAAAATATGCGGTTTTATCATCTTCCAAAAACTCTCTCACAGGTGTTGTATCACCTACAATTAAAGGACATCCAACCGCCATAGCCTCTCTCAACGACCATGAAAGCACAAAAGGATATGTCAAATAAACATGAGCATCAGAGCGCTGCAATAACTTAATAAGGCCGTCATAAGGCAACCAATGAATAAAATCTATACGAGTAAGATCAAGCCTTCCCTCAAGCTCTTTGAGCATTTTTTCCCGCCATGTACCGCCATCTTTGGGGGCATACCGTAGCTGACTGTGTCTCTACCGACTATAATAACACGTACATCTGGCCGCGCTTTTAATAGAGCTGGTAGAGCCCTCATAAAGCTATGAAAACCACGATAAGGTTCGAGACTACGCGCTACGTATGTAACAATTTTCTCTTTCGGAGAAATATGCACATCTTCTAGATCAAAAGGGCTTTTCTTACAGTTGGGGTCAGGACGACAGAGCCCTAAATTGACTCCCTCCCGTAATAAATCAATTTTTTGTTGTGCCCACTCAGGATAAGTTTCTTTTTGGAAAAGGGTTGGTGTCTGCCCCCACCCAGGAAGCATTAATGCCTGCAAATTAATGGCATTTTTAGTCCGCACATATCCTGCTAATTTCATATCGAATGGAAATTCAGGGTCAAAATTAACATCTTGACCTAAAATGCTATAATAGAATTCGAAATAACCTAAAATTGGTGCATCAGGAAAGACATCTATCAGTCTTAGAAGTTCTCCCCAGCCATGATGCCCGATAATAATATCAGGAATAAAACCTAGATTTTTGATAGATTGCGCAACCGCAGCAACAGCATCTGCACGCCATAAGGCATGATTAAATTCTTTTGCGTAAGGGTGAACCCCCTCATATGATACTGAGGGAATACCATAATATATCTGCCTTACACCTTCTATTTCAGCCTTTTTCTGGCTGGTAATGAAGATAATATCATGCTTACCCTGCCGGGCCAGGTGCTTTACAAGGTGGTAATATTGCGCAGGAAAGCTTTGATGTACAAAAAGATATCGCACGCACTTAACCTACACTTTCATTCCCAAGCCTGATCTCTAGTCAGACCGATCACCACGCTTCATCTGCTTTTTAGTCTTTTTTTCTGTAGTAATAGGGGATTTTTTCCCTTCGACAGAGACAAGTTCTAATTGAAACGCTTCAAGTGGAGCTAATGTTTCACTTTCTAGCATGGTTTCTACCCCTGCTACAGGTCCCAGACGGGTACCATCTGTAAAACATCCTGTCAGACGTAAAGTCATTTTTTTGGCTGTATCGCCTTTTAAACGGATGCGCATACCTAAAATAGGAAGGGACATTCCCCTTGAGCCACAGAAAGAGCCACCATCACTCCAAGGAGAAAGCCATCCTTTGCCCAATACAGCTTGGTACTCAATATCCTCAACCCCAACATCCTGCATGGGGCTAATAGAAAAACCCTCAATCCATAGACCACTTCCAGGAGTACCGACCCAAGTCCCTATGGGTTTGACAACATCGCCTTCTCTTTGAATATGTGCGCTAATTTCCTTTAGCTCATTTTCATTTTTTTTACCCTGAACAGCTGGATGCACCATTTGCGGCTGGGTTCCATCTCCATGCTGCCCGGAAAAAAGCCGCATCACTTGAAGACGTGGCGCTTCATGCGAACTGGAGGGATTTTGATAGGTTGTTACTAAAACACCCGCGGGACCATTATTAACCCTTATAAGCGCAGCATTATCATTAGCCCCTAACCATCCTTCTGGAGAGAAAGTACTAATTTCTACATCCTCTATTTTAACAGAAGGGGCCCGTGAAATACGTACACCTGGAAAGCCAGCTCCATCTGCCTCAGCCTGGCCAGGAGCATGAAGAACACAATAAAGGCCTGTGTCTAAAAAAATAACATGTGCGCCAACTTTCAGATCTATCACACTATTATGTCGTTGTTGTTCAAGAACTTTAGACATCACGCCTCACTAATTATACGCCAATGTTATTATTTTACTTAATTTTATTAAGATACTTACAACTTAAAAGAGTTACAAAAAAGTCTATTAACGGCACTAAATATCATTTTTCTGGCTAACATGAAAATAATACATATAGGCTCCAAAAAGCTATTATAAATAATGACTGGAACGCTTTGCATAATGCAAAAGATACTCTGCTAAACGTGGAATAGGGATACCCAAAGGAATGATTTTTCCTTCATAATTACCTTTTTCTTTAATTCGTTCACTTACAGCACCTATATCAAAACATAATACTTCTAATCCTGCCTTCCAAAGCCAACTTAATACATAGCACCATGTTTCAGGCGCAACAGAGGGTATGAAAGCAAAATCAAGATGTTGCATGGCAATTAGGGATAATACATCTTTATCCTCATAAGGCCCAGTTACCTGAACACCAGAAGCTATTAATGTTTCGTCATCTTTACTACTTCCAATCAAAATAAGATCAAGCGGTAAATCGTGATCCTGGATATAACGCCCTAAATCACGCAAAATATCATAGCCCTTCCAGCGGCTTATTCCACCCAAAACTCCTATGCGATAACGCCCATTATGCTGTCTTTGTGGCCTTGATCTGGCAGGAACGGTTATTTCATCTTCTAAAGGTTCAATAATGATTTCAGGTAAAGACGGGAAATGCCTTAAAAGTCGCTTGGCAGCATCGTGGGTGGGTGCCTTTACATAGCGCGCTGCCAAAAGCTCTTGTTGAGAACGATCAAGAAGCTCATTTAGTTCTATGTTTTCTTTAAAGTCCCTGTTGTTGTGCTTTATGCAGTTTGCGCAAACTTTGGAATCAGACTCACCACAATAATGGCCGTCTTTATTTAGTAAAATAATACGAGGGCAAAACCAGACGTGATCATGGACATAAATATCATAGGGTACGTTTAAAAATGAGTGTAAGCGCCTTACCCACGGCGCATGTCCTCTCAAATGATGCCACTCTATATGCTTAAGTCCAAGACGGCGCAAACATGACCCCAGAAGCATCCCTTCTTCGGGCAAGGTAAATTTTAAATTCGGGAGCTTATCGGGATTGTAACAAAGCTCCAGGCTACACCCCTGAGGCACTGGCCTCAATTGTAGGGCTAGGAACCCTTCTTTGCTCAGCTGCTTAGCCCGCTCTTTTACAGCGCGTGCCACGCCCCCTTTATAATTATGTTTAACAAGGAGTACCGTCCCTTCGGGACGCTCTTCCTGCATTATGCGTAACAAATCAAGACGCCGTCTTATTAGAAACAGCGGGTCCCGACGCATAAATTCGAATATTCTCAAATCATAGCCAGGATGAAGTGCATTTAGGATTTTGAGATTACGACGTATGAGATGCTGCTTTGCACCTTTAAAAGAATTGCCACCCTTATGTCGGACATAAAGATTGACAGCCGCTATATGCCGAAAACCCCGCGCCGTCGCCCGAATGGAAAAATCATTTTCCTCGCCATAACCCTGAGCAAATATATCATCCCGCAATAACCCTGTTTCAGCCAGACACTCAGCCGAAATAGCCATGCAAAAGCCATTTGCTGTAGGAAGTTCTATAGAAACGCTTGTTCCATTCTCACGGCAAAACTGATCCAAACGCCTTGTTTCACGCAAATCAGGAAAAGGGTTTTCTTTTTCGACTGAAGGGTAAGATAAAAGACCCCCATTATTAGAAAGAGGCGTCACAGTGCCCACATCTTGCGGTGTTAACCACTCTGTTAAACGCTGAACCCACCCTTTCGGAACAATCGTATCACTGTTAAGTAAAATAACATCTGAACCCTCTGCATAATGTAGCCCTTTATTGACACTTGCAGGGAAACCACATGTTTTTTCATTTCTTAAAAGCGTTATTTTGCGTTCTTTAGCCAGAAGATCTAGCGCTCTGACAATTGATTTTTCTGGAGAGGCATCATCAATAACTATAATTTCTACTGCTGAGGGTGTGTTTTCTAAAACACTTCTCAAGCACGTCATTGTTGTTTGATAGTCAATATAAACTGGAATTATGACAGCACAGGATGGCTTTGTTAATCGTGGTAATGAGGAACGTGCCGGCCTGGGTTGAACAGGAGCAGGCAAGAAGCGCGCTGGGTAAGGCTGTTTGCCATCAAGAACGCGCCCCAATTTAGGCTCAAGCGGAGAGCCCATAAGAGGCACTTCATGATCATTTATGATATGAAGGGTCTGTCGCCCTTTTTGGGGAAGCTCATTTAAAGCTATGGAAAAAGAGCGAAACTGGCCCAGAGGATTTTGTGCATTTACCTCGGCAATCGTCTCAACTTTTACCCAAGGACCGTCATTGATTTTGATGTGAGGTATATATTCAGGCTCGGCAGGGTACCACAGCCAACCCTCAATTGCCGAAGCTGTAGGCCAAACCAGGGACTCACATCGTGTTAGGGCTCTAATATCAAAAGGGCTACCAAATAAGTGGTCTTTACCCAGCTTTACAGACAAACGATGCCCCCGCATCCAGTCAGGTGCTATTCCCTTCTGAAAAACCGAACCTAAATTAATCTCTCCAGCCTCAAACTGCCCTAAACGCCGCCCATCAAGTACAATAGATACTTTTTGTTTGGAAAAGATTTTTAAGAGACCCGTATTTGAAAGAAACGCCCATCCCCCTTTATTTTGTTGAGCAACAATATCATGAATAAAAGAGTAAATTTCAGCAGGTGGTACGTAATAAGAGAGCGCCTTTTCAAGAAGATTGGCTGCCTCTTCCTGACGTTTCATAAACCAGAGGGCTAGTATCTCGGAAAAAACAACTTCTTTTAGATTAAAGCGCTCTCTTAAAACCCTTAATCTTTTTAATGCAATTTCAAAATACCCCATTTTTAGGGCTGTCATTGCATAAGCAAAATTTACTTTTGGGTCGTTAACAGCCAATCTGGCAGCACGGCCTAGCCAAAAAAAGGCTGACGACATCAAATTTTTTTGTAAGCAGTCCTGACCACATTCATAAGCATTTTGAGCTTGTTGAGAGCGTTTTTTAAGCCAGAACCGTTCCGCTTTCAGATCTAAAGAAGTGCCATAATTGCCCAGAAATCGGTCAAACTCCCTCATGAGAGGCCTTTTTTTCTAATGCTGGAGTTGAGTTTTCTTCCATTTCACAAAGCGTTTGTTTTGCTTCTTCTATCCCTTGTTGTGCAGCTTTTTCGAGCCACATTTTGCCCTTTGCCTTATCAGCTTTTCCTGCGATTCCGTTCACCAGATATCGCCCTAACATTGCCTGAGACAAAGCATGTCCCCTCATAGCTGCCTTTTCGAAATAATAAAGTGCTTTTTCACGATCTTCTGGAACGTCATGCCCTCCGCCATACATTGCTCCAAGAGAAAAGAGAGCATCGACATTTCCATTTTCGGCAGCCTGATGATAGAGCTTCAGGGCACGATCATGGTCCTTTTCGCCATCAATCTGACCCGTAACACAAATTTGTGCCACCGCAATACAAGCCTCAGCCATTCCGGCAGCTGCGGCTTTTTTAAGCCATTTTAGCCCTTCAATAGGATTAGGCGCATCAGTGCCTCGCCCCTCAAAAAGCATTTTTCCATACCAATATTGAGCATTAACAACACTATCGAGGGCCTTACTCATCCAATAAAGTGCCTGGGCTTCATCAAGACGCCCTCCTACCTGTTTGGCTAAGCAAACGCCAAAGTTAAAAGCACTTAACGGATCACCTGCTTCGGCGCGTTTTTGTAATCTTTCGCGCAAAGCTTCCTGCTCTTTGGGCTCTAGTGAAACACCAGCTAAAATCAAATTACCCAGATCAGCATCAGCCTGAGAATTTCCCTGTAATGCCGCTCTTTTAAACCAGTAAGCTGCTTTATCTTCATCACGCTCTATACCCGTTCCGGTAAGATAAAACACGGCTAAAGCGCGCATAGCACTCGTATGACCCATTTCTGCAGCCATCTGGTACCATTTAGCAGCTTCACTGCTGCTTTTATAAACGTCATCACCACGAATATAGAGATCACCCAACATTGCAGCAGAGTCGGAATGCCCATTTTGGGCAGCCCTTCTCAACCATGTTTCTGCCTGGGTGACATTTTTTTCTACACCAACACCTTTTAGTAACATCAGGCCATAACGCGCCTGTGCAGGTGCTATCTCAAACTCGGCCGCTGCACCAAAATAATGCGCAGCCTGCTTTAAATCTCTTTCAACACCGACGCCACCTTCATACATCCACGCCAAAGTGGCATAGGCTGTGCTAACACCCTTGTCCGCTGCCTGCTTAAGATATGAAAAGGCTTTTTTTTGATCCTCACATGTTTTTGCTTCTCGCAACAGGATCAAACCAAAACCCAAATAGCCTTGTGGCGCCCCTGCATGTGCTGCTTTTTCATACCACTGACGGGCTAATTGAGCATTTTTAATATGCGCAGGACCGTGAGAATATAAATGTGCTACGAGCGCTTTTGCCTCGGCACTACCACCCTCTGCCCCTTTAAGCCCCCAATGAAGAGCCTTTTCAAAATCAGGCTTTCTTTCTACGATGTTATCATTACAAGATACTAAGCGTGCAGGGGATGCCGGATCAAACCCTACCGGTAGCCCCATTGCGTACATAGTTCCAAGACTAAAGCACGCTTCTACCGACCCTCCCGTAGCAGCACGATAGAGCCATCGTGCACCTTCCTCTAAAGAAGCCGGAGTGCCCTGACCACGCAAATAACATTGTGCAACCTGATACTGAGCTTCAGTAACCCCGTTTGAGCCAGATCGGCAAAAATCGCAAAAGCTTCAAACGGTTTATTTTGCTCTAAAAGCCGAAAACCACGCGCCAGTTTCCGGTTTTTAAAGCTAAAGGGTGCGAAATCTTTTTTGCCAAGCATAAGACTTATTTATCTCACGAGGGTTCCCGCATGCCATCACTGACGGTGGGGACAATCCGGCTGAAAAGATATTTGAGAATTGTTCTTTTACCCACATCAATATCCGCGGTAACCGGCACCCCCGGAGCAGGATGGAAAAAAGAAGGTTGTCCATGAAGTGTATATCGATCAACACGCAAACGCACGCGATAAAAAACTGGAACTCCTTTCACACCAGCTAAAGACTGCAAATCAACCCCAGCTTTAATATTGCTCGTCGCTGCATCTGTCGGCAAAAATGAATCAGCACTTATCACGCGAACAGTCGCTTCGGCACCGCCATATAAATCATAGGGGAAGGTCACGAATTTAATGAGGGCATGATCTCCTTGTTTGACAAACCCACTATCCTGAGCCCGCATAATAGCTTCAACTTCTATACCTGAGCTTGTCGGCACAAGCGTCATAAGGCGCATACCGGCATCAATTACAGAACCAATAGAAAATTCTGCTCTTGTGAGTACAATACCATCTTCTGGCGCTCTAAGAACAATTAAACGTTGGCGCAAACGTGCTTTACGGTAATTGCTCCTCATCTCATCTAAATGACGCTCAGCTTTAGTAAGCTCTGCATAGACTTCTGTTTTCCAATTTTGGGTATAACCGTCTCGCAATGCCTTAAGTGCTGACAATTTATTGACCAGCGAATTAGCCATTTGCTGCGACGTAATGAGCAGGCGCTCAGTATCCATGACGGCATCCTGCGCCCCTAAAGTGGACAAGCGAGATCCAACCTGCTCTTTCTGCTCTTTCTTACGCATTTCGAGTACAGCAGATACAATGCGTAATTTACTTGCATACATTGCATTATTTGCTCTTGCCCCCTGAAGATCACTCTCCATAGCAGCAATACGCTGATCAAAATCATGCATGTGAGCTTTATAGTCGCTCTGACGTCTTAAAAAGACCTCACCTTGCTGCACCGATGCCGGAACATTGGTATCTGGTTCGTAAATCTGCCCATTCGCCTCAGCCTTTAAACGAGCCACTTCCGTTTGTAATGACTGCATTTGCTGGACCAGATTATCCATATCGGCTTGACTCAGTGTTGAGTCTAATCGAGCCAGAATCTGGCCTTTATGGACATAGTCTCCAACATTTGCGTCGATCGACCTGATAATAGCCTGTTCAAAAGGCTGAACCAAAACCGTGGGCTGCGTCGAAATTAAACGACCTGTAATTGAAACAACTTTATTAACGGGAAAAAAGGCCATGCCTGCCAGGCAGGCAATCAATAAACTCCCCACAATCCAGACAATATATTGAGCTGAAGGTGTCGCTGGCATATTGACCAGCGCACGCGTTGGTGAGTGAAATTCCAGCAATGCCAAAGG
The DNA here is from genome assembly GCF_009906835.1 of Aristophania vespae. NCBI lineage: Bacteria > Pseudomonadati > Pseudomonadota > Alphaproteobacteria > Acetobacterales > Acetobacteraceae > Aristophania > Aristophania vespae. Next base: position 131,255 of record NZ_CP047652.1, on the reverse strand, counting down.
CATTCCATCAGGAGCGAACGGATCTGTTGCCTTGGGGGGTACATTATGAACTTCGGATGTATCAGGTGTATCAGGAGGTCCCTCCGGTGAAGGCTTTTGTTCAGCTTGAGGAACTAGATCATGCTCGCTCATTGCTCCCCGCCTCCTCCAGGAAGTTGCCCCTGCTCCTGCTCATCTTCTTTCTGTTTGTCTGCTTCTTTACCAGAAGAACCGGAATTAACGTGACGGCTCTGCTGTAACCATAATGTTCGATAAATGTCACATCGCTCTAACAAAACCTCATGAGAGGCGATATCGATCAATTTACCATGGTCCATAACGGCAATTTGATCACAATTTACCAGTGATGAAAGACGGTGAGAGACAATAACCATTGTCCGCCCCTTACCAATTCTCTCTAAGTTAGCATTCACCAGAGCTTCTGATTCTGGATCGAGGGCAGACGTTGCTTCATCCAGGATCATTAATTTCGGATCAGAGATGACCGCACGCGCAATCGCCAGACGCTGGCGTTGCCCACCGGAAATATTGGTTGAGCCTTCTTCAATCCAGGTATCGTAACCTGCTGGCATGCGTTCGATAAATTCTTCAGCGCCTGCCATACGGGCAGCCCGCACAACATCATCAATCGTATAACCTGGACGGCCTGCTGTAATATTATCTTTAATGGTCCCACGAAAAAGAAAGTTATCTTGCAGCACAACACCAAAAGAGCGCCGTAAATGATGTAAGTTGATTTCTCTTAAATCTATACCATCAAGACGGAGATAACCCTCATAGCTTCGACTTACCCCTTGTAATAGGCGGGTAATCGTCGATTTACCTGAACCAGAACGCCCCACCAATCCCAACATTGTACCGGCAGGAATTGAGAAATTAACATCAATAAGAGCTTTGGTTGTCGAACCCGGATAAGAGAAATTAACCTCCGAGAAGCTAAGAGCACCAACAATTTTTGGGCGCATGCCTGTCGTTAGAGCTCTTGTTTCAGTGGGCTGGTTCAGCACCATACCAGCTTCATTCAAAGAGACGGTCACTTCATTTACCGTTTCCATCAAACGTGCCAGACTGACAAGAGGAGATGCAACACGACCACCTAGCATCATAAAGGCCATCAGGGCCCCACCCTGCATACTATTAGAGCCCGTCAGGATTAAATAAGCGCCGACTAGAATAATACCACGATTGATAAAGAGATTAAGCGGCATGACGAGGGTATTAGCCCAATTGGACATACGTCCTGCTGCCAAACGCCATTGCACAACATCAGCTGTACGTTCATCCCACTCTTCACGGCGCGTATTTTCCAATGCCAGCGTTTTTACAGTGCGGATACCGGCAACAGTTTCATATAATGTCGCATTACGGCGCATTTCTGTCCTGATTTGCTGCCCTGCCACACGGCTCACTGCAGGAAGCATGATCACAACGATTAGACCGATACAACCTGCCGAAGCCAAAGTAAGCCACGCCATTGTTGGGCTCATATAAAAGAGCACGGGCATGACAACAAAAAGCACGAACAAGTCTAACATTGTTGTTAAAAGTTGGCCCGTCATAAAGTCACGGACACGGAAAACAGCAGAAAACCGTCCTAAAATCTCACCCGTTTGTTGTCTTTCATAAAATTCCAGCGGCAAGGCAAGCAAACGATTAAAGGCATGGAGCGAAATTCGGGCATCCAAACGCGTACTGACAACCAAGCTAAGCTCTTGTCGCCCATATGATAGCAAGATTTCGTAAAGACTGAGTATGACGACAAAGCCCGTCAAAGAGACGAGCGTGGCCATTGAGTGATAATTCACCACACGGTCTATAACCTGCATAACAATTAAGGCAGGAAAGATCTGTAAGATACTTAAGACCATTGAAGAGAATATGACATCACGTAGCCCTCTCTTCTCGCGCAAAACCAACTTTGCAAACCAAAGCAGGTCAAAGCGGGCTTCGCCTTCTGATTCGTCACGCCGCCGCTTTATCAGTAGGATATCGCCGTTCCAGACCTGGGCCAGGCGTAATCTGTCAATGGGAACTGGCGGTTCGCCCTCTCCTTTGAGAGGGTCTCTTAACCAAACGACACCGCGTGAAGGATCAGTACCGACCATTAGCCCGGCTGAACCATCATGGAACATCAGCACAACAGGGGGCGTATTTCCCAAACGAATGAGATAATTCCACCGGAGGCGCATGCCTTTTGCTACACCACCCTGAGCGCGTACCCAACGTGCCAGAGTAGCGGGAGAAGGAAATTTTTCCCCTGATTCGGCTGCAAAATCGCGTATGTCTAAATCAAGACCGTGAAAATGCGCTGCCGCTATAACCGCCCGTAAGCGAATATAAACAGGATTCACATTCTCAGAATGCTCATCTCCAGGCGAGGATTGCTGCTCCACAGATTATCCTTCGTCGTTTTCTAATGACACCATTAAGTAACCCTACAACCTAAAGCGTGCTACATATTCAAGCTTTTTATAAGATCGTAATGTTAAGATATATAATTTCGACTTCGTTGAGCCGTAAAACTATTCCATACAGCAAAAAGGTTCAAATTATTATTTTTCTTTTAGAGAGCTCATAATTATAGAAAAATTTATCATAAGGAATTTAAAAGACCTTAAATGAAAAATACTCTTTTATTTACCCTTGCATAATGCGTTTTCAGCTTTGTTTGATAAGACTTAGGCCTTCAAAGAAGGCCTCTTTTTCTTGTGAGCTAAAGCCACCCCTATCATAACGATAGCACCTCCCAGAATGGTATATAAATCAGGCCAGCTCCCTTCAAGAAAAAAGGCGAGTAAGAACGTCATAGGTGGTAAGAAATAAAGAAATATCGTGCCTTTCGCTACACCTAGGGCATGGATCACATAGCTCCATGAAGCATAGCCAATTGCAGCAGGAAAAACCCCAAGCTCAATGACACAAAGCCACGCTCTTGGTGGAGCATTCAATAATATTTTACTCCCCTCTCCCAACCATGGAGACAGAAAAATAGCCCCTATAATCAATACACATGCTGTAACAGTCAGCCCGCCATAACGATGTAACAGAGGGCGCTGAAGCACAACATAACTTGCTGTACAAAATGCTGCTAACACTTCTAACACAGCGCCAGAATCTATAGAGAATCCCCTTTTTGTCCGGAAACAATGAGGGCAATACCACCAAAACCAAGAAGCGAACCCAGCCATCCAAATAAGGACAATGTCTCTTTTGTAAAAGCCACAGCCATGAGGCCAGCCATAATCGGTGCAGAAGCAATAATGAGACTCGTCACACCTGATGAAACGCTTTGCTCGCCAAGATTGAAAAAAATATTATAAAGCGTAATCCCCAAAATTCCTGATAAAACAAGACGTGGGCAATCTCTCAGACTTGGTAAGGCTGGTCTTTTCCAGGCAAGCCATAACAAACCTAAGGTAGCCGCAAGCATATAGCGCAAAGACGCTAGGGGGATGGGAGGAATATCCCTCATTGCCAGCCGCACAACTGGATAAGCGCTCGCCCAAGAAACAATGGATACCAAAATATATAACGGCAAAAATCGTTGCTCGGGACTTTTCAAAGCGCGTTCCACCTTATGCCTGCTTTCAAGCATCTCACAAAAAAGAGGTTTTTATAATTATTTAGTTAGTACACGTGCACGGTTCAAAGCCTCATCAAGCCCGCTGATTGGCAATTGAAATTTAAGTAACTTACCTTTTAGGGTTGTAAAGGAAACTTTCACTTTTTTGCTTTTCAAAAAGCTACTGAACTGCCCTTCATCTAGGTCAAGTGGCGCCAGGCAACCTACAGGCAAACATGTATTGAAGGGATAGACATCCCCAACGGACTCACCCTCTGTTGCGATAGTTATCCCGTCAGTAAGATTTAGGCCAAATGGCGCTATCATAACACCATGAGTTTGGCTTTCAGCCGGCTTGAACTCTATACGAAAAAATAGTTGATGCGTTTGCCCCTCCAAAATCTCTTGCAAAATATTACATTTCACACCCGACTTTGTATTTTGGCAGATAAGATGCCAGTTTTGGTAACTCTCATTAATTGATGAAGCCCCATTGGGTAAGGTTCCTGCAAAGGCAGACCCTACGGACGAAAGCAGAAAGAGTCCTTTAAAGACTTGTTTAAAAGCAATCCTGACAGACACGATAACTCCTCATACCATCCACTGCACCCCAAAAGATGCCTTTAACCTATTTAAGACATCGTAATAAACGGCTCAGTTATCATTTACGAGTCAGTTCTTTCACTTAATCTATAGGATTAGTCTCTACTCACTAATGCAATCGGTTATATTGGCAGATTTTGCCATACATCACTTAATGAAAATTCCATACGGCTTACCACCAAAAATTAAAGGCCTCTTTTTAAGGAGGCCTTTAACGTCTGTTCTTAGAAGTGGAACCTTATATCGGCTTTTGCACCGCTATCATTCGACCTGTTGCCGTACTGACCAATATAGGCGAGCCCTACATCAATTTGATCCGCCAATTTGGCCCGGAAACCGATATCCATAACCGCAGCATCTTCAGAAAGTGCAACACCACGAATATCCATCGTTCCACCACCTTCAATAAAGTTATTTTTGAAGCGTGAACGTAAACCGCCAAAGGCATGTCGATATGCAACCATAGCATAAGGCGTCACGATAGTATCACCGACCATAACTTTTGTGGCAGCTCTCAGACCAAATGTTGTAAAGGTCACACCTGTATTTGTGCCATGCCCTTCGAGGCCACCAAAACCGCCCGTTTCACGGAAATGGTTCGTATGCAGATTGACATAAGCAACATTCGCGAAAGGCTCAATCTGAGAGTAACGATCTAAATGGAATCTGTAAGCAAGTTCACCAAAAACCTGCGCAGTGCCGCCATTATAGTTGCCGTGAAGATGGCTTCCATAACCGCCAACATTAAGACGACGATTTGTTGTCATCAAATTCCAGCTATAGTCGGCGCCCATACGTAAGAAGAGATTGTTCCAATGGGTCCCAGTGTAAACACCGACAGAGATGTTGTTACTGTTTCCTGATGAACTATCGCCTTTCACATTAAACATGGAACGGCCATAGCTTACTAAACCACCAACACGCCAGTCACTGTCAGAAATAGGAGCATCTACCCCATAATGAAACCTGCTGTGGAGTGATGTAATCCAGAAGCATTACCATCACCGGAATTATTGCCCATGCTCCCATAAGCCTCACCCCAAAGAACAGGGCGATCTTTTATGCAGCGGCCATTGGTTTTTCTGTGTGTTCTTAAATCAGCGGTGCTGATATTTGAAGCGCTGGCTACAGAATCGTCACAAAAGGACTGAGCAAGACGATTTACTACCGCTTCGCGAAGGTAGTAACTATCCTGAATTAAAGCAGTACGAAGTGACGCATGTAACTCACCCGATAGGGCTTTTTGTGCGGCCCGTGCTTCGTCCTTAGTTGCCACCTGACTGACTGCTTGAATAATATCAGAACTAATTGGTAGGCGATCAAGGGCTCCACCCACCTCATGTTGATTGTGAGTTTGTGCTACACTTTCAAATTTAACGTCATTACGCTCTAACGAGAAGTCTAAAGCCGTATTACTTCCTACACCTGCACCATCAACAAAATAGAAGCTTGGCGTCAGGAAGACATAAGGGGTGTTACCGTTATTTACAGTCGTTTGGACTTCGCCCAAATTACCAGAAATACCCTTATCTGTCGAAATTAAGCGATAAGCCTGGCCAATACGGAGCTTTGAACCTCTCTCAATATCAACGTTAACTTTGCTTCCATTTTGCATAGAAGCATTTCCGTTAACTGTAACGCTGTCACTTTGCTGATATTTCTGGCCTGTCTTTTGACCGTTTTTACCGATAACGTCTAATGTTGTATTTCCCTGGCCAGCATTAATATGGAGCGTTGAGCCACTATTTAATGCCAAATTACCTTTAATTTTTAAATTGCTCTGCTTACCGTTCATTTTATCGGTAGGTGATGCCCCAGGGGCAAGAACAGCTTTATCAGCAACGGTAACATTACCGCCCAGTGTGCCATTACCTGCTAATGTCGCCCCTCCGGCAACGTTAGTATTTCCTGTCGCTTTTGTTTGATCACCATCAATACGGAGGGTGCCGTTATTGACTAAGGTATCACCATGATAGCTATTATTACCCGTCAGAACGATCGTGCCCGTTCCCTGCTGAATAATACCGCCATCGGTATCATCATAAGAGTCATTAAGGTGCGAAATGGTCTGATCTAAAACTGCGTTCTCTTTTTTATTAAGAACTAATGTCCCTTTTAGGACTGGACCAGTTTTTGCTGGTTTAGATCCGTCATTAGGTTCATGGCCTGGAATTGATGATGTGTACTTATCCTGCGGCTTATTAGATGATCCCAGATAAATATTTTTACTATTATTGATAGAACCTCCATCATTAAGTTGGAGCTCCCCCTGGTAAACCTTTGTGTCGCCTTTATAGGTGTTAGCATTACTTAAAACTAACGTCCCCTTGCCTGTCTTAACAAGAGTACCATCACCCTTTAACACACCGGAGAAATAGGCATTTCCAGTATTTGTATCTATTGTCGCTTTTTTGGACAAGTTCATATCAACGTCAGTTGTCAGTTGCGGACCTGAAACAACTATTACACCGCCATTCACATTAAAGGCATAATCCTTCTCGTCACTAACAATGCCATTAAGGTATCCCTTAGAGGACGCATCTTTAGAAGCATCACCCGTTTTAGGAAGAGCAAAGTCACCTACAAAAAGAATACCATTATCGTTAACATTGAGCTCACCACGCCCTTTATTTGTATCTTTCTTACCTTCTTCACCAAAATGTATGCGACCCTGAACAACTAAAACGCCGTTATCACTGACATTTACGGTCCCGTTACCACCAGAATTAACCCACAAACCAGAATTCGATGTTAAACGAGTAGCCTGTCCAGAAGGTGTCTGCATGGTATATCCACCTGCAGCTAAAATGGAACCCTTGCCGGAAACATTAATGACACCTGTTCCCTGCCTATAGTTACCAGCTACGACACGATCAGAATAAACAAAGCCACCTTCACTGACATTTAACTGGCCGTTTGCCGTGCCCTGACCATATTGCTGGTCCCCGTTACCGACAGTAATAACGCCATTTTGACCATATGCCAGCAAAACAGAACCATCGCCAGCAACTTTGATATTACCTTTACTGCCACCACCTTGAGCAATACCCACACTACTGGGCACTTTATCACTCGCCTGGGCAGAACCGGCAACAAGTTTGGCTTGTTCTTTAATGACCAGAGTACCGTCAGACCCTTCACCACGCCCGACCACAACGTATCCGTTTGCGGCGACAATATTCCCTGTTCCCCCATTCTCGACATTACGACTACCATCGATGGTTAATGTACCTCCCTGAATGGAAGCAGCACCAGGCGAAGGATTATCATTGGGATTAACCGGGAAAACTGCGTTAGGATCTAATGCTTGCAGTCTAACATTTGAATAGACAACAAAATTACCTTCACCATCTTTCACGAAAGCAGAAGGAGTACGCATTTCTTCTTCTGTAGACCCTGTTTCACCCTTAGGTACATAAAAGTACAAAGGGGCCTGACTGCCATCAGCTGGGTCATTATCTGCTGCAATAGCAGAAGATGCACCGCCGACAGCAACCAGAGACGTCCCGCCTAATAAAAAGGCAGAAAGAATATTGGCACATCTATTTTTAACTCTAATCCCTAAAAGTTTCTTCTCTACAAAAGCAGTAGAGCTATCAACTTTCTCGGCAAAAGATTGATTTGCAGTAAAAGAACGCACCAATTCCCTCACACGACAATGGAAGTTTAAAAACTGTGAATAAAATACTCTAGCAATAAAATAAGAGACATTTTTGGCAAAAATAAGGACAACGCTAACGTATGCCCTTATTTGTAAGATGCTCTTATAATCTATCAGCTATCTTCTAACACAAATTTAAAAAAAATGTTAGAATTAATCCATCGAGGCACTTAATCTTTTGATTCCCACCAATGACGCTGGCTCATTTTTGTGGCCTTCCCGGCATCTTCTAATAAATGCTGTCCGCCAGAAGATAAACTTCGCACTGCCTCACTTCGAGCAGAGACAGAATCAGTTTCAGAACGCTTTTTGTCTAAATCGGCTTTAACGTAATCTTCGGAGTGTTTTGCTTTAGCTATATCCAGCTCAAGATGAGCACGTTTTTTTTCAATTTCTATTTCACGTAACGCCTGTTCATATTCGCGCTTAGCCTGGCGATCCAGCGTTTTTTCTTGCTCAGCCACCCGAGCCTGCTTCTCTCTGGCAGCAGCACGCGCTCTAGCTGCCTGCTGTGCAGCACGCTGGCGCGCGGCTATCCGAGCTTGAGATTTTGCATGTGCTTCTTGCTGAGCACGCTGTACCGCTAGACGCTGAGCATCTTGAGCATCCTGCACATGGCCTAAAGCTTCTATTTGATCATCTGCTGTTTGAGCAAAAGCGGGAAGGGCTTGCCCTTCCCACAGAACAGCTCCACAGAAGCATCCAGCCAAAAGCGAATTAAAGCCAATTTTCTTTAACACTCTTTATATGCTCCTTAACGAAAAAATATTATTTTTTGGAACAAGTTGCATTAGGCTGCACACGTGTCTCATTATTGGCTGTAGTCACTAACAAAGCTGAACCAGTTTTATATTCACAAACACGGCCAACTTGTGTGCTCATGAGAGCTTCGCCACCAGCGCGGTCCTGATAAGCAACGGTTACGCCATTGACAAGAGTATTATTACCGGCAATTGCACCTCCAAGGAGTGCACCCCCGGCGGCACCGCCTGCACCTGCTGCAAGTCCGCCACCCCAGCCTGAGCCACCAACACCAGAAGCAAGCCCACTACCGAGAGCAGCTCCCAAAATGCCACCGGCGATTTGTGCGGTTTTCTTGCTAGCGCTATTGTCAACGTTAATGCGTGTTGGCGAAACAGAAATAATTGTGACAACACGTCCACGTTGCACAGTATTTACTTGTGATTGGCCATAAACATCAGGGCGTGACTCTACACCTGGTGTCTGACAGGCAGCCAAAGCCAGCAAAGATGTCAAGCCGAACGCTGCAAACCCAATTTTCTTAGTCATCTTTTAACCCCTATCACGGCAACTACACCGTTTGATTATAGATACGACATGACTCGCAAAGGCCCTATCAACCTTACTTCCTGAACCTTTCTAAGCAGGGCCATTATTAAGTCAGAGACATAATGTCGAAGCATAAAAAGGCAATTATATATTTTGTCATGATTTAGAAAGCATTTTGTTAATATAGCCAGCCTTGCAGAACGTGAATGAATACGCGTAAATAACAATTATGTCTTTTACTGCACCTCCTTCCTCACGGCTCAAAGCGGCTTCTTTACCTCATTTATGGCTTCCTTACTGCCAGATGAAAACAGCTCCTTATCCGGCTGAGGCAGTATCTACAAAAGACAGTACTATTACACTTTCTAACAGTCAAAAACTAATCGACGGCATAGCTTCGTGGTGGACAGCCTGTCATGGCTATAACCACCCCCACTTACAGGCCGCCCTCATCGAACAAGCGCAAAAAATGCCGCACATTATGTTCGGAGGGATGATCCATGAGCCAGCGGCACGATTATCAGAACGACTTTCACAAATTTTACCAGGTGATCTGAACCACGTTTTTTTCACTGACTCTGGTTCTGTCGCCATGGAAGTCGCGGCCAAGATTGCCTTGCAATTTCATTTAAACAGGGGAGAAAAAACACGCTCTAAGCTCCTTTCTTTCAGGGGTGGGTATCATGGAGACACATTAATGATGATGTCTATTTGTGATCCCGAAGAAGGTATGCATTCTCTTTTTGGGCAAACTTTACCGAAGCAGGTTTTGGCTGATATTCCTAAAACCTCTGCCGACCTTAAAAATTTGAGAATGTTGTTAGAAAAAGACTCTACTCAGATTGCTGCCATGATTATAGAACCTTTGGTGCAAGGTGCAGGCGGCATGATCTTTCATGATGCAGAAATTTTAAAAAACTTGCGCAATTTATGCGATGAGTTTGGCATTTTACTTATTTTAGATGAAGTTTTTACAGGCTTTGGCCGCACAGGAACAATGTTTGCATATGAACAAGCTAATATTGTGCCTGATATTATTGCCCTGTCAAAAGCCCTTACAGGTGGAACCATGCCCCTGGCAGCGACTATAGCACGGGAACATGTTTATCAGACTTTTCTATCAGACAATCCTAACCATGCTTTGATGCATGGTCCAACCTTTATGGCCAATCCATTAGCCTGCGCTGTTGCTAACGCTTCTCTTGATCTGTTTGAAAAAGAACCTCGCCTTCAGCAGGTCCAGCACATTGAAAAACAGCTTCTAAAAGAGCTTGAGCCGTGCCGAGCTCTCCCGCACGTAAAGGATGTGCGTGTAAAAGGTGCCATAGGCGTTGTAGAACTTGACGCCATTAAGGATAGTGCACGCCTCAATAAGGCTTTTATAGAAAAAAATGTCTGGATTCGTCCGTTTCGCAACATTATTTACCTCACGCCAGCCTTTACAATTAAAACAGACGAACTCTCTATGCTTACTTCAGCTATTTATGATGTTCTTGAAACAAATTTACTATGACGTCACAATCTCGATTAGAGACAATCTTAGAAAAAGCTCTAAATAAACGACGATCCAATCATAATTTTCGCCAGTTACATGCTATTCAGAGGCAAGAGGGCAAGCTTTTCCATAATGGCCAATGGATATTAGATTTTGCTTCTAATGATTATTTAGCTTTGTCACATCACCCCTTATTACGCACAAGAGCAGCATCCTGGGCAGAAAAATATGGCACAGGAAGTTGTGCTTCTCGCCTGGTTAATGGAACATTAGAGCTTCATAAGCTTGTAGAAGAAAAATTAGCCCGCTTTAAATATAGTGAAGCAGCCTTGTTATTTGCGAGTGGTTGGCAGGCAAATGCCTCACTCATTCCCGCCTTAAATCTTCTATCCCAGCAAGAAACAGGCCAAGATGCCTTGTTTTTTACGGATAAACTCAATCATGCGAGCTTGCATATAGGGTGTGCTGCCGCAGGCATAAGACAAAATCGTTATCGGCATAATGACCTTGCCCACCTTGAAACGCTCTTAAAGCGGCACTCTCATCAGGCTGGCCTGAAATTTATTGTCACTGAAAGTGTCTTTTCAATGGATGGAGATCGTGCCGATATTCCTGCTTTGCGTTATTTAGCAGATAAATTTGATGCCGCCCTTTATATTGATGAAGCCCACGCAACCGGTATCTTAGGAAAGGAAGGCAGAGGCTTAAGCCAAGGCTTGGCTGATATTACCATGAGCACGGCGAGTAAGGCACTAGGGGGTATGGGTGCTTTTATCACGGGATCACAAAAATTATGTGATTTTTTGGTAAATTTTGCGTCTGGTTTTATTTATAGTACCGCTCTTCCCCCTCCTGTTCTGGGCGCTCTTGATGCTGCTCTGGATTTAATGCCAGACATGGAGCCAGAACGCGCAGCCATTCAGGAAAAAGCTTCATTCCTACGAAAAGAAATAGCTAAACTTGGTTTTGTAACAGAACCATCTTCAACTCAAATCATTCCTATTCATATTGGCAGTGCCGAAAAAACTCTTATTGTTGCACAATCATTGAAAGAGCAAGGTTTCTTTTGTGGTGCTATCCGCCCTCCGACAGTCCCACAAAACACATCCAGATTACGCGTAACTCTTAATGCCGACCATACGCAGCAGGACGTAACCCATTTTATAAAAGCGCTTAAAATATCTTTGGAAAATAATATATCATGACCAGACCATTGCTATATTTTGCTCATGGTTGGAGTTATGACCAATCCTTCTGGCAGCCAGTTATAAAAAATCTAGCAGAATTTTCCTGCCATTATGAAGAAGCAGGATATTTTGGGGCCTCCCCTTCCTGTAAGCTGCCCCAAAGTCCCTATATTGCCATAGGCCACTCCGCGGGGGTCATGAACCTTTTAAAAAGAGATTTATCACGCTGCGTAGGGCTTATTTCTTTTAATGGATTTGCACGCTTTAGCAGCGATATTTCTTATCCTGAAGGAATTACCGCACGCGTTTTAGAGCGTATGATGACCAAACTCTCACAAAATCCAGAGGATGTAATCTCCTCTTTTCGTCGCCTTTGCGGAGAAGACCCACCTGCATTACCAGCCCATTTTAACCAGGAACGCCTAATAGCAGGCTTACAGCATCTTATAGATGAAGATGCCCGTTTATCGCTACTGGGCTGGGATAAATTACTCGTTAATATCGTAGGAAGCACTGACCCTTTGCTCCCTTCTCAGAAGGGACTTCAACACCCCTGCTCCTTGCAGGAAATTTGGCAGGGCGGACATTTATTACCCCAAACCCATAGCACTAGAGCTGCAAGGCTCATTCGTGATATAGCCAATGACCTATGAGGCCCTCACGTAAAAAGATTATCACCCAACATTTTAATAAAGCTGACCATTATGACTCAGCCTCCTATTTACAGAGAGAAAGCGCTCACCATCTAGCCCTGCTCATTAATGGACAGAGTGCAGACCATAAGCCTCATTCAATTCTGGAAATAGGATGTGGTACGGGACATCTAAGTCAAAAACTTATAAAGCTTTATCCTGAATCTTCTTTTATTCTCTCCGATCTTGCTCCCCAAATGCTCCAGCGAGCTGAATGTAAGATAAAACAGGAAGAGGATTTATCCTTAAAAATCAAATTCCACCTCATGGATGGAGAAAAACTGGATCCTCCCCCTCCTTCAAAAGAAAAATTTGACCTGATTGCCTCTAATTTATGTATTCAGTGGTTCACTGACCGGCCCGCCGCCTTAAAGCGCTTATCGGGACTTTTATCTCCCTCTGGACTGCTTATTATGTCAACCATTGCCCAGGGTAGCTTTAAAGAATGGCAGGAAAGTTGTACCGACGCTAATGCTGCATGTGGTATTCCTGATTATCCCAGCCTTGCAGTTCTAGAAAATGATTGGCCTGGCAATGGTGTAGGAAAATGGACGCTTTGTACCATTAGAGAGCCAGTGCCCTCGGCATTGGCATTTTTGCGCAATTTAAAGCATATTGGCGCCTCGCTACCCCATCCAGAACATAAGCCTGTTTCAATTACGGCTCTACAACGTGCGATGACTCTTTTTGACAGGAACCATACCGAAATAACCTATGAAATTGCTTTCGGCGTTTTTCGCAAGGATAGATTATAATGCCCATTAAAGGTGTTTTCATTACGGGAACAGATACAGGGGTAGGGAAAACTCTTATCAGTGCTGTTCTCACAAAAGCATGGCAGGGTTGTTACTGGAAACCATTACAAACAGGTCTAGCTGAAGAACAGGGCGATACGGCAACGGTACAGCATCTGGCAGAGTTATCTCCAGATCGCATCATCCCCCCTTATTACGCCTTAAAAGCTCCCTTATCCCCCTTATGGCCGCACAAAAAGAGAACGTTACAATCAATATTAAGCAGTTCACTCTGCCTGATGTAAAATCACCTTTAATCATTGAAGGGGCTGGAGGTTTGATGGTGCCTATTACACCCGACTTCCTCATGATTGACCTTATCGCTCAGTTAAAATTGCCCGTTGTGCTTGTAGCACGGCCTCATTTAGGCACTCTTAATCACACTCTTTTGAGCATTGATGCCCTTTCACGCCGTAATATTGCCGTTTTGGGCTTTGTTTTTAATGAAGGTGATAATCCTGAAAACCGGCATGTTATCGAACATATCGGCAAAACGAGCTGCCTTTTTCACCTACCTTCTTACAACACGCTAGAACCGGCCTTAATTTCAGAGCTGGCACACTTAGTGCCACCTTTAGACCGTCTTAGCTATGGAAGAAGTGCCGAATTTTCGCTACAAAGCTTTTAAAAGAAAATTAGACCTGGTTTTAGTATGTCACGAGGGCACTTTTTCATATTTCCAAAAGTGCAGTGGGCTGACTTAAATTGTTTTCATAAATGAGGATTGAAGGTTCTTATGAAGATACTCCGACGCGATCTTATGAAAGCCAGTCTCAGTGCTGGGGTTGGACTTTCTGCTCTGGGTCTCAAAACACCCAAAGCAAGCGCTCGTTCCTCTTCTCATGCTTCTCGTCCCTTTGACGAAAGCACTGTTAGAACCCTTGCCCGAAATCTATCACGCAAAGCTTTCTCAGCCCCCTCACATGAGCTGCCTGCTGTTTTAGCCAATATGGATTTCGACCAGTTTAGCTCTATTACTTATGATCCAGAAAAAACCCTCTGGCACAGTGATAAACTCGCCTTCGACGTTGAATTCTTTCCACGTGGCTATCTCTATAAACCACGGGTAGACATGTATGAGGTGATTGGTGGCAAAGCCACAGCTATCGCCTATGACCCTGACTCTTATCACTATGCTGATCCTTCCCTAAAGGTTTCGGGCGATATTGGCTTTTCTGGACTGCGTATACGCTACGCCCTTAACACACCTGGTGTCATGGAAGAATGCGCCGTTTTTCTAGGGGCATCTTACTTCCGCGCTTTTGCCAAAGGGCAAATTTACGGCCTATCTGCCCGTGGTTTTGCTAAAGATACAGGGTCTCTCAAGGGAGAAGAATTTCCATTCTTCCGCTCTTTCTGGCTTGAAAAACCTCAAGCCGGGTCTGATTCACTTGTTGTACATGCTCTCATGGATAGCCCTTCTCTTACGGGGGCTTTCCGTTTCACAATCCGCCCAGGTGAAACCACTCTTTTTGACGTACAATCAACAATCTTCCCTCGACAGGATATCGCTAATGGTGGGATCGCTCCTTTAACAGGAATGTTCTATTTTGATGCCAATAACCATGATCACGTTGATGACTGGCGCCCTGCGGCACATGATAGCGAAGCTTTACAAGTATGGACTGGCACCAAACAGCAGCTTTATCGTCCTCTCAATAACCCAACCGACTTACAAATTTCTGGCTTTAGCGATAATGGTCCTTATGGTTATGGACTAATGCAGCGCAAAAGATCCTTCAGCGATTACGAAGATATAGCTCTGCACTACGAACAGCGCCCCTCTCTTTGGATAGAACCTGTAGGAAACTGGGGAGATGGCGAAGTTGAATTGGTCGAAATTCCTAGCCCTAGTGAAGTTAATGATAACATTGTCTCTTTTTGGCACCCAAAACAGCCATTACAGGCAGGCAAAAGCTATAATTTCACATATCGGATGTATTGGGGATGGGATACACCCTGGCCGACACATTTAGCGCGTGTTGTAGCCACACGTGTAGGCGCCGTTGTCGATCATCCAGAAGCACGCCTCTTTGTTATTGATTTCAATGGAGAGCCTTTCCAGTCTCTTCCCAAAGACACGAACTTTCATCTCATTGCCGAAGCTAAACCAGGGGCGATTCGAAATATCGTAATTGAACGCAATCCCTATATTCAGGGTGTGCGTACAACATTTGAGCTTGTACCCGGCGATGCAAAATTGAGTGAACTCCAGGTGCAACTTGCCACTGATCAAGGACCTATTTCTGAAACATGGCTCTATCGTTGGACACCATGAGCGGCCCATCTTCTGTTAATTCAGCTTCCGATTTTTTACCGCCTGAATCACCCTTAGTGATGCCCACACAGAACCTCCGCCAAAAGGCGGAGCGTCATGGGCGTCCTTTTTGGTCTTTGCCAACAACGCCTTCGTGGTTATGGCTAAGACGACTTTTTGTTTTCGGTGGTTCTCTGCTTCTTACATTTTACAGTGTAGAGAAAATCAACAGGGTTTTTAATTCCTTTGGCTATTCAACCTTAGGAATTCTTATCCTCTTCCTTTTCTCAATTTTGAGCTTTTGGATCTGTCTTTCATTCATTTCTTCTCTAGGCGGGTTTGTATCACTTTTAAAACACGGAGGGCTTGGTTTAGGCATTAAACGGGAAGGCCCTCTTCCCAAGCTGACAAAGCGCACCGCTATTTTAATGCCGACCTATAACGAGCCTCCTGAAACGGTCGTTACTAATTTACGCGCCATACTCAAAAGCTTACAGGAAACTGGACAAGCTTCATCATTTGACGTGTTTATCCTGTCTGATACAACCAACCCCGACGTTTGGGTGCAAGAAGAACGCACTTTTTTATCTCTTCGAAAACAGCCTTACGCCCAAAATCGCGTTTTTTACCGCCGGCGCTTTAAAAATACGGATCGTAAAGCAGGTAATATTGGTGATTGGGTACAGCATTTCGGAGGCGGCTATGACCATATGCTGACTCTCGATGCTGACAGTGTCATGGATGGCGCGCTTATTGTTCGTCTTACAGCTGCGATGGAAGCTCACCCTGGCATTGGCCTCATTCAAAGTCTCCCTACGATCGTCGGAGGCCATACGCTTTTTGCACGGATGCAACAATTTGCTGGCCGAATTTATGGGCCTCTCATTGCTCATGGCGTAGCATGGTGGCACGGCTCTGAAGGAAATTATTGGGGCCATAACGCCATTATCCGCACTAAGGCCTTTGCTGAGCAAGCTGGCTTGCCACATTTACCCGGAAGGCCCCCATTTGGCGGTCATATTCTAAGCCATGATTTTATAGAAGCCGCTCTAATGCGCCGTGGTGGATGGGCTATTCATATGGTCCCAGGCCTTGCTGGATCATATGAAGAAAGCCCACCGTCACTTACTGATATTGCTATTCGTGACCGCCGCTGGTGCCAGGGAAACTTGCAACATGGCCGTATCCTTTTTTCTAAAGGACTTCATTGGGTTAGCCGTTCCCACATGCTTGTAGGGATGGGCGCCTATGTCATGTCGCCTTTATGGTTGCTCTTTTTACTTTGCGGTATATTGATCTCATTACAATCACATTTCTATCACCCTGAATATTTTAGCACAGAGCGCACATTATACCCCCACTGGCCACATGTTGACCCTATTCAGGCCCGGAATGTGTTTATCGGCACTATGTTTATTCTTTTAGCGCCGAAATTGCTTGCTCTTATCGCAACCTGTTTTGATTCTGAAACAATTTCTAAGGTTGGTGGCCGTTTTCGGCTTTGTATTTCGGTTTTAATTGAAACTCTTATTGGTGGCTTCATCGCTCCCATTGCTATGTTAATCCAGACCTCGGCAATTTTGTCTATTTTGCTTGGTCGTGATTCAGGCTGGAAAACGCAAAATCGCGTTGATGGCCGCGTTTCTATCAAGGAAGTCACTCATCGTTACTGGATTTATACAGCTTTCGGCGTCATTTTGAGCATAGCAGCCTGGTCTGTATCAACCTCGCTATTTTTGTGGATGTTACCTGTTTTGGTAGGACTTGTGCTTGCCATTCCTTTAGTGGCCTTCACGGCGAGCCGCGTTGCAGGAGAAAAGACACGTCAGGCAAAGTTCCTTTTAATTCCAGAAGAAACGCACCCTCCTGAAGTGCTTAAACTTGTTGATGAGGAATCAAAACCTCTATTAAGTAATGAAGCAATAGAAGCTTTCGAGGCCATGCATAACGACCCTGAATTAAAAGAGGCGCACAAACGTGCTTTGCCACCACCTCGCAAACCAGGTGAACCAATCAACATCCCTTTACTGACCGGAATGATCAAATTACAGGAAAGCCCTTCTTTGCAGGCGGCTCTTGATAATTTAACAACTCAGGAAAAAGCTGCTGTCCTAGCTTGTCCTGATGCCATGACGTACATAACCGAAAAGCCTCTTTCTTAAAACGAAAGTAAAAAAGCTCCCTGTTGGCTTTCACTCATCATGAGTAAAACCAATAGGGCGGTTAATACTTTATGGAAAAACCCCTCTTTTGCTCTGGGCAGAAATCACTTTTCTTGTTTCTCGACCCCTTATCTCTTCCTCATGGGCTAAGATGCTCTATAATTTTGGACAGAAGAGCTAATCATTATTCTTCGGAGTCATATTATGAAAACTATTGGATATGCGGCCACGTCTTGTGACGCACCTTTAAAACCCTTTTCTTTTGAACGTCGCGCTTTACGCCATAATGACGTTGCTATGGAAGTACTTTACTGCGGCGTATGTCACTCAGATCTTCATCAGGCCCGCAATGATTGGGGAGGTTCTGTATACCCTATCGTCCCCGGTCATGAAATTATTGGACGCGTTACTGAAACAGGTCCAGATGTAAAACACTTTAAGCAAGGCGATATCGTTGCCATTGGCTGCATGGTCGATTCATGCCAACATTGCGATCAATGCGATAAGGGGAATGAGCAATATTGCCGGGAAGGTAATACTCAAACCTATAATAGCCCCGACAGAATTGATGGACAAAACACCTATGGTGGCTATTCAAAGCATATGATCGCGCGGGAAGAGTTCGTGCTTCATGTGCCAAAAAACCTTGATCTTTCACGTGCGGCCCCTCTTCTTTGTGCTGGTATTACTACTTATTCTCCCTTACGAGCCTGGAATGTAGGACCTGGAAAAAAAGTTGGTGTTATTGGCCTGGGCGGCCTCGGCCATATGGCTGTAAAACTTGCTGTCGGGATGGGTGCTGAAGTCACTATCATTAGCCGTTCAGACAAAAAAAGAACTGACGCTGAAGAGCTTAAAGCCCACAAATATCTTGTCTCAAGTGACGAAAGCGCAATGCAGAAAGCTGCTAACCACTTTGACGTGATAATTGATACAGTACCTTACAAGCACGACTTAGATCCTTATCTTCCACTTTTAGATGTGGATGGGAGCTTAGTCATTGTTGGTCAAATTGGTCCTTTAGCTGAGACCTCTTCTGTGCCTCTCGTGATGGGACGCCGTCGCGTTGCAGGATCACTTATTGGTGGTATTGCTGAAACACAGGAGATGCTAAATCTTTGCGGAGAGAAAAATATTCTTCCTGACTGTGAAATTATCAAAATAGAAGACATCAACGAAGCATATGAACGGCTTGAACGTGGTGATGTTCATTATCGCTTTGTAATTGATATGTCTTCACTTAAAAACGATTAACGCTTTTCGCTATAGAAAAGTTATTGAGGCCGTTCCTTCTCCTGAGAACGGCCTTTTTATTAAGGAATTTACAATAAATAAGGTCTTTAATAGAGTCTTTCATGCAGATCTTTTGCCAAGGCGATGGAGTCTATTATGTCTGTAAATGTCTTATATCGTACAACTGCTCGTGCTGTAGGGGGGCGTGATGGCCACGCTGAAACCCTGGATGGTCGATTCAAAGTCGACTTGGGCGTGCCCAAAGAGCTTGGCGGAGATGACCGTGGCAACAACCCTGAACAACTTTTTGCCGCAGGATACGCTGCCTGTTTTCTTGGTGCGATGAAATACGTTGCAAATGAACAAAAATTATCTTTACCGCAAGAAACCAGTGTCCAGGCAACTGTTGGGCTAGGTCCTCGCTCAGATGGCGGTTTCGGTATTGAAGTCTCTCTCGAAGTATCGTTACCCGGTATGGATCACAGTCAGGCTGATTCGCTATTACAAAAAACTGAAAAAGTTTGCCCTTACGCTCATGCCACTAGAAATAATATAAAAACAACAATAAGCTTAGCCAAGAATTAATACACACATATTTGAGTGATTACTTGTAAGATAATCACTCAAATTTTATTAAAGAACAAATTACTGTGATAATTAGAATTAATATATTATATTTATGATAATAAGAAATTACAATTTTAATTTGTAATCTAAGATTCTATATCTCGATATTGGGAGAAATTCCTATGAAAGCTGCCATTACTAGAAAAGACCATAAGGTAGAGGTTGTTGATAAAAAGCTTCGTCCTTTGCAATATGGAGAGGCCCTTTTAAGCATTGAATGTTGCGGCGTTTGCCACACCGACCTTCATGTTAAAAATGGTGATTACGGTGACAAAACCGGCGTTGTTTTAGGCCATGAAGGCATAGGAATTGTCAAAGAAGTTGGACCCGGTGTAAACTCGTTAAAAGTTGGTGACAGAGCCAGTGTGGCCTGGTTCTTTGAAGGATGTGGTCATTGCGAATATTGCATTTCAGGCAATGAAACATTGTGCCGTAGCGTAAAAAATGCTGGCTATACGGTAGATGGTGCTATGGCAGAAGAATGCATCGTCACCGCTAAATATTCTGTGAAAGTACCTGATGGATTAGATTCTGCAGCAGCAAGCAGTATTAGTTGCGCGGGCGTTACAACATATAAGGCTATTAAAGTTTCTGGCGTAAAAGCTGGTCAATGGATTGCTATCTATGGAGCAGGTGGCCTCGGCAATCTGGCCATGCAATATGCTAAAAATGTGTTCAATGCCAAAACAATTATTATAGATGTTAATGACGGCGCACTCGCTCTTGCAAAAGAAATGGGAGCGGACATGGTTATAAACTCCCGTGAGCAAGATGCTGCTAAAATCATACAGGAAAAGTGCGGTGGCGCCCATGCTGCCGTTGTTACAGCCGTTCAAAAAGTCGCTTTTAATTCAGCTGTCGATGCCGTACGTGCCGGAGGTTGTGTTGTTGCTGTAGGTCTTCCACCTGAAGCAATGAATTTAAGTATCCCTCGCCTTGTATTTGATGGAATTAAGGTCATTGGCTCATTGGTAGGCACAAGAGAGGACCTTGCCGAAGCGTTCCAATTTGGAGCTGAGGGAAAGGTTGTGCCCAAAACTACCATGCGCCCTATTGAAGATATTAATGATATTTTCGAGGAGATGGAACAAGGGAAAATCCGGGGTCGAATGGTCATCGATTTTGGCTCAAAAAGCGCATAATTTTTTCATTAAAACTTTAAAGGGCTCCCATCTAACAAGGAGCCTTTTTTAATTTCACTACTTAAATAAAAGGCTGTACTAATGAAAAATCAAAACAAAAAACTATTTGGCATTTTTACAGCAGCTTCAATTTTGCTGTCAGGCACGGCCTTTGCCGAAACTCATAATTTTATCGCCTTAACCCATATTCGCGTTATTGATGGTACAGGAAATCTTCCTGTAGAAGACGACACTTTGTTATTCGACAAAGACAAGATCATTGCCATCGGTAATAATATCGATTTACCTCCCCATACCAAAATTCTAGATCGGTCAGGGGATTCCGTATTACCTGGTTTAATTTCTGACCATTCACATATTGGCTTAATGAAAAATATACAGACAGGGCCAGAATATTACACTAAAGATAATATCAAAGCTGCCCTTTCTCAATATCAGCGCTATGGCGTTACCACAGTTATGGCTTTGGGACTTAATAAGCCTGCTGTTTTTAATCCAATACGCAAAGAAGCCCATGAAGGAAAACTTCCCGCCGATCTTTTTGGCGTGGAGCAGGGAATAGGCGTGCCTGATGGCGCCCCTCCCCTTAAAATAGGCACTCAACAAATTTTCCGCCCTGCTACCCCCGAAGAAGCTAAAGAAGCCGTTGATAAAATGGCAGAGGAAGGAACCGATTTAGTAAAGATTTGGGTGGATGATTTTAATGGGTCAGTCCCACAAAAGATGTCCCCTTCAGTCATAGAAGCCACCATTGCAGAGGCACATAGGCATAATATCCGTGTGGCCGCGCATATTCATGATTTAGCCGACGCAAAAGAAGTTATTAATGACGGCGCTGATATTATAGCTCACGGTGTGCGTGATCAATTAATCCCCAATGACGTAATTGCGAAAATGAAAGCACGTCATATTTGGTATATCCCCACCCTACAGCTTGATGAAGCCACAACAGCCTGGGCAGAAGAGCAGACATGGACTAACCAAGCTTTTTACAAAGCAGGATTAAGTAAGGAGTTTCTAGAACAAATTAATGACCCGGCATGGAGAAATGCACATAAAAAAGGGAAAGAAGCTGCTTTTGCTCGGAAATCCTTATATATAAACCTTCAGAATCTAAAACGTTTATATGAAGCACACGTCAATTTAGGATTTGGGACAGATAGCGGCGCTCAACCTTTAAGAATTCCTGGTGTTGCTGAGCATCGAGAGCTGGCATTATATAAAGAAGCCGGCTTACCGCCATTATCTATTATTCATATAGCAACCGAAAATGCGGCTGCACTTCTGGACTTAAAAGACAGGGGCGTTTTAGCGCCTGGAAAACGTGCAGATTTACTTGTCGTATCAGGCGACCCAAGCAAAAACATCAGTGATGTGAATAATATCGTTGAAGTATGGCATAGTGGGCACTCTGTAAAAGGTCCAACTCAATAATTTAAATTAAAAAATATGAGAAGATATAATGAAGATCTATTTGTATCTTCTCATATAAATAGATTTTCGATGCTGCTAAATATTAAAATATACTAAATAGATTCCATGATTTTAGCCTTTTTTGCTTTTTCAGGAATCTCAAGAAGTGATATTTGTGCTTTCTGTAAAACTAACCTTTTAACTTTCATTCGATCATTAGCATCAGACGAGAGATTAAGGCCTGAGCCGTAATATTCTATTGCCAACACCAGCTCACTGCGGCAATTAATTAAAAGAAAATCAACACGCTTATTTTTATATGATTTAAAAGCATTTTTCTGTCTCGGATCTTCAGGGACGTAATCTGCTTTAATAGAGCTCCCAAGAAAAACCTCAAAAGCAAAATACCAACTTGGTTGGTAAGTTTTAGCCCATTGATAAAGCGCGTAAAGCAGTTGGGCAGTCTCTTATATTAAGAGGACGAGTGGGGGACCTTTAAATTACATTATTTAACGTAACACAGCCGCTTTTCCAGCTTATAAAGATCACTCATTTAGGCAATTGGTTATAATTAAAACTAACAGGAAAAATGTTTTAAAGAGAAGTCTTTAAAAAAGAGCAACAGAGCGCCATGGTGATCTTGAGATAAGCAGCTTTAATGCAAACAATAAATTTAGGGACTTATTTTTCTAAAAAGGATCAGAGCTTTAGAGGCGCGTTGACCTCGAAAATGGAACGTAACTATATAATGAAACGGTAGTAAGGAAATTATTTTTTTAATTACAATCCCAACCCGGAGATATAATTTTAGTGATATGTGCTATGGGAGGTATTGTGTAATTTTTATATTTTTATACGGAAGTATTTTATTGGAAGTATATATAGATTGATAATAAGAGAGAGAGTAACAGATCATATAGATATGAGATAGGAATCTGTCAGAGCTATTGGATGCGGGGGTAGGATTTGAACCTACGACCTTCAGGTTATGAGCCTGACGAGCTACCGGGCTGCTCCACCCCGCGGGGGTGGGTAAAGAGTTGGGTGAGCGAGGGGACCTGGCGGCGACCGACTTTTCCGCACCTTAAGGTGCAGTATCATAGGCGCTAAGGGTTTTTACGGCCGAGTTCGGGATGGGATCGGGTCTAATCCCCTTGCCATAGCCACCAGGTCTTCCCGCTCACCCTAACAAAGTTAGGTCTGAGGAGAAGTTGTTAGTGTGTTTTTGAGTAAAAGATGACTGTGCATGTGTTTTGATGTGTGAGAGATATGAGCGATTAGGATCAGTTAGCTCAGCATGTTACCACACTTACACACCTGACCTATCAACGTCCTGGTCTTGGACGGCTCTATGAGACCTTGTTTTAAGGCTGGTTTCCCGCTTAGATGCTTTCAGCGGTTATCCATTCCGAACTTAGCTACCCGGCTGTGCCACTGGCGTGACAACCGGTGCACCAGAGGTTCGTTCATCCCGGTCCTCTCGTACTAGGGACAAATCCTCTCAAGTCTCTTACACCCACGGCAGATAGGGACCGAACTGTCTCACGACGTTCTAAACCCAGCTCACGTACCACTTTAATCGGCGAACAGCCGAACCCTTGGGACCTGCTCCAGCCCCAGGATGTGATGAGCCGACA